>NZ_JAHBDJ010000045.1:0-38126 GCF_019956375.1 Pseudomonas sp. GL-R-19
CCTTCCCCCGCCCGCCCCGCGACTGGAACAACGAAGATGCGACCTTCAACCTCGCGCGCCGTTTGGCGCCCAAGGTGCGGTGGCCGACGGAAATAGACCTGGAGTCACGCTCCGCACCCTAATGTCGCCGTAGCTGGGCGGACAAGGCGGACTTGTGATCAGTTCCGAGTCTTCCCGAAAGGGAATAGCTGCCATGATGCGCCGCTCGTGGGAAAAAACGCCCCGTCCACCGACAGCCCCGGACAAGCATGAACGTCCATTGAATGGCGCACATCGTTTGATGGTCGCGTGACTTTTCAGCAGGCAAAAAAAATCCCGCAGAGCGTCTAACTCGCGGGATTTCTTTGGTATTTATGGCGGAGAGATAGGGATTCGAACCCTAGGTACCGGTGAAGGTACAACGGATTTCGAATCCGTCCCATTCGGCCACTCTGGCATCTCTCCAACGGCGCGCATCATAACAACACTTTCGCAGGAAGCGAACCCCCTAAGCGAAATATTTCTGTGCTATCAGATGCTTGCGTCGGTTAAAGCGGTACGCCAAGACGATTGGCGACTTCTTCGTAGGCTTCGATGACGTCACCGAGGCCCTGACGGAAGCGGTCCTTGTCCATTTTCTTGCCAGTCGCCTTGTCCCACAGGCGGCAGCCGTCCGGGCTGAATTCGTCGCCCAGCACGATGGAGCCATCGTGGTACACGCCGAATTCTAGCTTGAAGTCGACCAGCAGCAGGCCGGCGTCGTCGAACAGTTTGCTCAGGACTTCGTTGACCTTGAGCGACAGTTCTTTCATGCGAACCAGTTGCTCGGCGGTGCCCCAACCAAAGGCCACGACGTGGGATTCGTTGATGAACGGGTCGCCCTTGGCGTCGTCCTTCAGGAACAGCTCGAAGGTGTAAGGGTTGAGCTTCATGCCCTCTTCGACACCCAGACGCTTGACCAGGCTGCCGGCGGCGTAGTTACGCACGACGCACTCGACCGGGATCATGTCGAGTTTTTTCACCAGGCATTCGTTGTCGCCCAGCAGCTTATCGAATTGGGTCGGCACGCCAGCAGCTTCGAGCTTCTGCATGATGAAGGCGTTGAACTTGTTGTTCACCATGCCTTTGCGGTCGAGCTGTTCGATACGCTTGCCATCGAAAGCCGAGGTGTCGTTGCGAAACAGCAGGATCAAACGGTTAGCGTCGTCGGTCTTGTAAACCGACTTTGCTTTGCCGCGGTAGAGTTCTTCACGTTTTTCCATGATGGGCTCCGCTTGCTAAGTAGATGGGCTAGGCGATGTGGCGCCAGTCGAGCCCTGAATCTTGATCGGCCAGTTGCAGCCAGTCCGGGTCGCACCCGAGGGTGTCGACAAAACATTGCCGGGCCAGCCGCGGCAGGTTGTTCTTGCTGCTCAGATGGGCCAGGACCAGGTGTTGCAGGTCTTTCCAGCCCAACTCGGCCACCAGGAATGCCGCCTGATGGTTATTCAAATGTCCCAGTTCACCGCCCACCCGTTGCTTGAGAAAGTACGGGTAATGACCGCGAGCCAGCATGTCACGGCAGTGATTGGACTCGATCATCAACGCATCGAGGTCCCGATAGCCGTCCAGCACCTTGTCGCAATACGAGCCCAGGTCGGTCAACAGGCCGAAGCGCCGCTCACCGTCACTGAAGACATACTGCGTCGGCTCTTGTGCATCGTGGGCCACGGCAATGACACCGATGCTCAAGTTGCCGATTTGCAGTTGCTCGCCGCCAGCCAGAAAGCCTGCGGGTTCAATCGGTTTGCGCATCCCGCGCAAGGTCCCGCGACTGAGGTAGACAGGCAGATTGTAGCGCCGAGACAGCAAACCCACGCCATGCACGTGGTCGGCATGTTCGTGGGTCACGAGTATCGCGCTCAGCTGCGCAGGGTTCACACCCAGGCGCAGCAGGCGTTTTTCGGTTTCCCGCAGGGAAAAACCACAATCCACCAACACGTACGTATCAGCGCTGGCTATCAGCGTGCCATTCCCTTGACTGCCGCTGCCGAGAACGGCAAAACGCATAAGATCAGCCCAGGTTGTCCTGAATCTTGCTCAACACTTTACGCGCTACCTCTGGCGGCGCCACGGTGTTGATGTTTTTCTCGACGGTGACCTGGACGTTCTCGCCAACCTTGCTCAGGCGAACCTGATAACGCTCGGCGCGGGCATCCAGCTCTTCCTTGCTCGGCGCACTGCCGAACAGGCTGCTGAGGAAGCCAGGCTTGTCGTCTTTCTTCTCGGCTTTTTCGGCCAGGTTGATGTAGTACAGGCCCAGGCTGCGGTTGATGTCTTCAACACGCCATTCACCTTGTTCCAGCGCACGACCGACGCTCGACCAGGCACGATCCAGGTCGGTACCGACGTTGAGCACAGGGTTGCCGCTGCCGTCTTCGCTCAGGCTGACACGGCTAGGCGCGTCGAAATCACGTGAAGCCAACATGGAAACCGAACCGCCCTTCTCCGAGATACGGCTCATGCTCGCAAGCATGTCGTCGACCAGTGCCGCGTCCAGGCCAGTGTTGACCGAACGGTTGGTGAAAGCCACGTCAGCGGTGCTGCCGGCAGGACGCTCGGCGCTGACCACATAGACTTCACTGGTGTTGCGCTGCACACCCGGCTCGATGCGCACCCGCACGCGGGTTTCGCTGTCCGTGCTGACGCCGGCCGCGCTCAGGCGTTTGCCCATGGCGGCGGACAGTTCATCGGAGTGCTGCCAGGTCGTGGTGAACTCACCGGTTTGCGGACGCTGTTCATCCAGACGGAAACCGTTGTCCTGAAAGAACTGAACGGCCACTGGCCAGATTTCAGCCGGCGGATTCTGCGCCAGGATGGAGCTGGAGCCGCCGCTCTTCTGCAGGGAATAGGGGCTGGCGTCCGCAGCCGCCGTCAGTGGTTGCGGACGAGGCACGATGTACTCGCCCTTCTCAGTGTCATCAGCCACGTTGCGCGGGATCGGCAACAGCGGATCCAGACGCTTGGCGTCATGGATATCCTGCGGTATTTGCATCGGCGCAGTCTGTTGCGCTTGCAGGTAATCGCTACCACGGTCACGGAAATAACCTTCCGGGCCCCAGACCCATCCACAGCCACTGGTGCTGGAGATAATCAAGGCAAGTGCGGAAAGTCCGGCCATTCGCTTCATGCGTTGTACTTCCTCAATTAAACCAGGACGCCGCATTGGCGCAGGGCCGTGCGCAGCGTTTCGTGACAAGGTGTGCTCAGCCAGGTCAACGGCAGGCGAATGCCTTCGTGCATCAGGCCCATTTCAACCAAAGCCCACTTCACCGGAATCGGGTTGGCTTCGATGAACAGGTCCTTGTGCAGCGGCATCAGTTTTTCGTTGATTGCCCGTGCGGTCTCGGCATCCCCCTTGAGGGCGGCCTCGCACAGATCGGCCATTTCACGTGGCGCGACGTTGGCAGTGACGGAGATATTGCCCTTGCCGCCCATCAGGATCAGCTCGACCGCGGTCGGATCATCGCCGGAAAGGACGATGAAGTCCTTGCTAACGCCGTCAAGGATGGCCTTGGCGCGCTTGAGGTCGCCGGTCGCTTCCTTGATGCCGATGATGTTCGGCACGGTGGACAGGCGGATCACGGTCTCGGCCTGCATGTCGCAGGAGGTGCGGCCGGGAACGTTGTAGAGAATCTGCGGGATGTCGACCGCTTCGGCGATGTGCTTGAAGTGCAGGTACAGGCCTTCCTGGGTCGGCTTGTTATAGTACGGCACGACCAGCAGGCAGGCATCGGCGCCGGCTTCCTTGGCATTGCGGGTCAATTCGACGGCTTCGCGGGTCGAATTGGCGCCGGTACCGGCGATCACCGGAATGCGACCGTTGACCTGCTTGACCACGGCGCGGATGACTGCGATGTGCTCGTTGACGTCGAGGGTTGCCGATTCGCCGGTGGTACCGACGGCGACAATGGCATGGGTGCCGTTTTCAAGGTGGAAGTCCACGAGTTTGCTGAGGCTGTCCCAGTCAAGACGCCCCTGTGCATCCATGGGTGTGACCAGTGCCACCATACTGCCCGCAATCATGAAACCGCTCCTGCCGGAAAAAGAGAGCCGTAATGGTACTGGCGCCAAGATGCTTGCACAAGCGAAGTACTGTGCTGCCGCCATTCCCCTTGGCGCCGGTTTTCGCTACCCTTCAGACTTTGATCGGTACAGACAAGCTCGTCCGTCGGGTTTCAGCCTCCATTTTCGGCATCACAAGCCCTGATCCAGCGTTGCCACGCCTCGCTCCCGCCCTGCCGGAGCACGTCGCAACCTGTCACTCGGGGCTTTCTGAGTTCGCATCCGCAGGCTCGCTCCCGGTAAATCGGCCCTTTGACGTATCGACCGCTCATCGCTTTAGGAATGCTGCATGTCCACCCCCACAGTTCGCGAACAATTCCTTGTCATCAGTGCCCTCGGCGCCAACCCCATGGAGCTGACCAACGTCCTGTGCCGCGCCAGCCATGAAAACCGCTGCGCCGTGGTCACTTCTCGCCTGACCCGTCATGGCGAATGCAGTGCGCTGGTGCTGGAAATCTCCGGCAGCTGGGATGCCCTGGCACGCCTGGAAGGCAGCCTGCCAGTACTGGCCAAACGGCATGCGTTCACGGTCAACGTGGTGCGTAGCGCCGCCCTGGAAAACCGCCCCCAGGCCCTGCCGTACGTCGCCTATGTCAGCTCGGCCTACCGCTCGGACATCATCAACGAGCTGTGCCAGTTTTTCATGGACCACAATGTCGAACTGGAAAACCTGACCTGCGACACCTACCAGGCTCCGCAGACCGGCGGCACCATGCTCAACGCCACGTTTACCGTGACATTGCCGGCCGGCGTGCAAATCAGCTGGCTGCGCGATCAGTTCCTGGATTTTGCCGACGCGCTGAACCTCGATGCCCTGATCGAACCCTGGCGCCCACAGAACCCAATGTAAGGAAGCTTTCATGGCCGTTGCCATCGACCAACCGGTTGCCGATTTCCAAGCCCCCGCCACCAGCGGGCACACCGTCAGCCTCGCTGATCTGAAAGGCAAGCAGGTGGTGATCTACTTCTACCCCAAGGACAGCACGCCGGGTTGCACCACCGAGGGGCAAGGCTTTCGTGATCAGTATGCAGCGTTCAAGGCTGCCAATACCGAAGTGTTCGGCGTATCTCGCGACAGCCTGAAATCCCACGAGAACTTCAAGTGCAAGCAGGAATTCCCCTTTGAGCTGATCAGCGACAAGGACGAAGCCATCTGCCAGCTGTTCGACGTGATCAAGCTGAAAAAGCTCTACGGCAAGGAATACATGGGCGTGGATCGCAGCACCTTCCTGATCGACGCCAAAGGCGTGTTGCGCCAGGAATGGCGCGGCGTGAAGGTGCCGGGGCATGTCGATGCGGTATTGACGGCGGCTCAGGCCCTGAACAAGGCCTGATACAAAAAAGATCGCAGCCTTCGGCAGCTCCTACGCCGATCGAGGTGCTCCTGTAGGAGCTGCCACAGGCTGCGATCTTTTTGCATCTCCACCGATTTAAAGCAGAGGCGCCACCACCGGCTCCTTGCGCGGCCACGCATCCAGCACCGCCTTGAACAGCGTCGCCAGGGGAATCGCAAAGAACACCCCCCAGAAGCCCCACAACCCGCCAAACAGCAGCACAGCGCAGATGATCGCCACCGGGTGCAGGTTGACCGCCTCCGAAAACAGCAATGGCACCAGCACGTTGCCATCCAGCGTCTGGATGATCCCGTAGACCGCCATCAAGTAAATGAACTGATCGCTCCAGCCCCACTGGAACAGCGCAATCAGAAACACGGGAACAGTCACCACCACGGCACCGACATAAGGCACCACCACCGAGATCCCCACCAGCAGTGCCAGCAGCGCCGCGTAATTGAGCTCAAGAACAACAAAGGCGATGTAGGTCACGCCACCGCAAATGAAGATTTCGATGACCTTGCCGCGAATGTAGTTGGCAATCTGCCGGTTCATGTCATGGGCGACCCGGGTGATCAACGCCCGCTCACGGGGCAGGTAACCGCGTACCCACTGGCCGATCATGGCCCGATCCTTGAGAAAGAAGAACACCAGAATCGGCACCAGCACCAGGTAGATCATGATGTTCACAAGCAGTGGCAGGCTCGACAGCGAGAACGTCAGTGCCCACTGACCAAATTTGCCGATCTCGCCCCGCGCCACTTCGATGGCCCGCAACACTTGTTCATCGGATACCAGGTGCGGATAACGCTCGGGCAGCAGCAGCAACAGCGACTGCCACTTGGCAAGCATGCCGGGCAACTCGTTGAACAACGTGATCAGTTGGTGCCACAACAACGGCACGACAACCACGATGAATACCAGCAACAGCCCCATGAACAACGCAAAGACCAGCCCCACCGCGGCCCAACCCGGCACGCGCAGGCGCTCGAGGGCCACCACCAGCCCCTGCATCAGGTACGCCAGCACCATACCGGCGAGTACCGGCGCCAGCATACCGCCCAAGGTCAGTACGACGGTGAATGCCAGAAACAGCAGGACAGCCAGCACCACCGCTTCTTCATCGGAGAAATAGCGCTGAATCCAGTCGCGTAACACTTTGAACATCAATAATCCTTAGGAGCAAACGCAGCCGAATTCAGGCTTTTTTCAACCAGTAGCGGTAAACACCCGCCTCTTCTTCTTCACGAAGCAGGGTATGACCGGCCAATCGGGCAAAGGTGCGAAAGTCACGTTGCGAACCTGCATCGGTGGCGATGACCTTGAGCACCGCACCACTGGCCAGCCGGTTGAGTTCCATCTTGGCCTTGAGCAACGGCAACGGGCAATTCAGGCCGCTGGCGTCCAGTTCAACGTCATGCTCTACAGCGTCGGTCATTGCATCACTCCGGGTCAGGCGGTTGAGCTGCCTAGAATATCTGGTCGCAACGCCGGTGTCCGGCTACAGTAAGGTCTTTGTCGACTAAGGCTTTGTGCATGACATTTTTGCGCCCTACCCTGCTGACGCTCGCTTGCCTGCTCGCCTCACCGGGCTTCGCCGACGACCTGCCGTCACTCGGCGACGCCAGTTCTGCCATTGTCTCACCGCAACAGGAATACCAGCTCGGCCGCGCCTGGCTGGCCATGTTGCGCAGTCAGGTTTCACAGCTCAACGATCCGCAACTCAAGAATTACGTGGAATCCAGCGTCTACCGACTGGTGGAGACCAGCCAGGTCACTGACCGGCGCCTGGAGTTCATCCTGATCAACAGCCCGCAGCTCAACGCCTTTGCGGCACCCGGCGGGATCGTCGGGGTCAACGGTGGCCTGTTCCTCTACGCCCAGACCGAAGGCGAATACGCTTCGGTACTGGCGCACGAACTGGCTCACTTGTCGCAACGCCACTTTGCCCGGGGCGTCGAAGCGCAACAACGCATGCAAGTACCGATGATGGCTGCATTGCTGGCCGGCATCGTGGTTGCAGCCGCAGGTGGCGGTAACGCCGGGATTGCAGCCATTGCCGGCACACAGGCCGCAGCCATCCAGGAACAGCGGCGATTCTCCCGCCAGAACGAGCAGGAAGCCGACCGTATCGGCATCCTCAATCTGGAAAAGGCCGGTTACGATCCCCGCTCGATGCCCAGCATGTTCGAGCGCCTGGGGCGTCAGTACCGCTACGATGCCAAGCCACCGGAATTTCTGCTGACTCACCCGGTCACCGAATCGCGTATCGCCGACACCCGCAACCGCGCCGAACAGTTTCCAAAGGGAGGTATCGAAGACAGCATGCGCTACCAACTGATCCGCGCACGCGTCCAACTGATCTATGAAGAAACCCCGGGACTTGGCGCCAAGCGCTTTCGCGCCCTGCTCGACGAGAACCCGAAAAACGACGTGGCACGCTACGGCCTGGCGATCGCCCAGATCAAGGGCGGCCAACTGAACGAAGCACGGGAAAATCTCAAGCAGTTGCTGGCCAAGGCACCCAACGAAATCATCTACAACCTGGCTCAGGTCGATCTGGACATCACCAACAATCGCCTGCCCGATGCCCAGTCCCGGGTGGACCGGTTGATGGGCCAATACGCTGGCAACTACCCGCTGAACCAGATTCGAGTCGACCTGCTGCTCAAGCAGAACCGTACTGCGGATGCGGAGAAAGCCCTCGAAGGCCTGCTCAAGTCCCGCCCGGATGATCCGGACGTGTGGTATCAGGTTGCCGAGACACGCGGCCTGTCGGGCAATATCATCGGCTTGCATCAGGCTCGCGCCGAATACTTTGCACTGGTCGGGGACTATAAACAGGCCATTCAGCAACTGGACTTCGCCAAACGCAAGGCCGGCACGAACTTCCCACTGTCTTCGCGGATCGACGCACGGCAACGTGAGCTGATGGAACAAGAGCGCATGATCAAGGACATGATGGGCTGACGCCCCCCCCGGAGACAAAAAGTCCGGACATAAAAAAACCGCCCCTTACGAGGCGGTTTTTTATTCAGCGGGCTACCGGATTACTCAGCCAGCTTGAAGGTGATGAAGCTCGCTCGCCCCTGACGCAGTACCCGCATCGACACCGAACGGTTCTTTGGCAGCGCCTTGGCGATGTCTGCGAACTCCTTGGTGGAACCGATGGCCTGGTTGTTCAGGTGGGTGATCACATCACCCGGCTGCAAGCCGATCATGGCGGCAGGACCGTCCTGCACTTCCTTGATCATCACACCGCCTTTGAGGTCATAGGTTTTCTTCTGGTCGTCAGTCAACTCGACCACGGAAACACCGAGGCGATTGCTACTGCGCTCGATGCTGGATTTTGGCTCGGCATCCAGCTCTTTAGCTTCTTCCGGAATTGCACCGACGGTCAGCTCGACTTTCTTGCGCTTGCCGTCACGAATCACTTCCAGATTGGCTTTTGCGCCAGCCTTCAACGCACCAACGAGATGCGGCAGGTCGGCCGACATGACGATTGGCTGACCGTTCATGCTCAGGATCACGTCGCCGACTTGCAGGCCACCTTTGGCAGCCGGGCCATCATCCTGAATCTGGGCAACCAGCGCACCCGCCGGCTTCTCCAGACCGAACGACTCGGCCAGGTCCTTGCTGACTTCCTGAATCACGACACCCAGCCAGCCTCGGCTGACTTTTCCACCGGATTTCAGCTGATTGGAAACATCCATGGCCACGTCGATCGGGATCGCAAACGACACACCCATGAAGCCACCGGAGCGGGTGTAGATCTGCGAGTTGATCCCGACCACCTCACCGTTCAGGTTGAACAGCGGGCCGCCCGAGTTACCCGGGTTGATCGGTACGTCGGTCTGGATGAACGGTACATAGTTTTCGTTCGGCAGGCTGCGACCGACGGCACTGACGATGCCCTGGGTCACCGTGTGGTCAAAGCCGAATGGCGAACCAATCGCGACAACCCATTGGCCAGCCTTCAGGTCCTGGGATTTACCGAGCTTCAGCACCGGCAGGTCCTTGCCTTCGATTTTCAGCAGCGCCACGTCGGAACGTGGATCGGTACCGATCAGCTTGGCTTTCATTTCGCTGCGATCAGCCAGGCGGACGAGGATTTCGTCAGCATCGGCGATCACGTGGTTGTTGGTCAGGATATAGCCATCAGTAGAGATGATGAAACCCGACCCCAGGGAAGTTGCCTCGCGCTGACGGTCGCGAGGTGAACGCGATTGCGGCGGCATGCCTCGCTCGAAGAATTCGCGCAGCATAGGCGGCAAGCCTTCGAGGTCGGGCATTTGCTGGCTGACTTGGCGATCCGGCAGCTTTTGCGTGGTACTGATGTTCACGACCGCAGGCGAGGCCTGTTCGACCAGTTGCGTAAAGTCAGGCAATTCGACCGCTTGGGCGGTGACCGCCTGACCAAGCACCAGTACGGTGGCAATAATGGAAAGGTAGGACTTCAAGCGTGGTATCGACATACGGCTCCCGTTACGACGAGCATGGTTAAGCGATATGGAGCAAGAAACACCGGGAACAATACGCCGGTATTTTTGTTCCGGGAACAACAAACAAGGCCAGAGCCGAGGGACTCTGACCTATATGAAATTTACGGGATTTTAGCAAATTGAAATGCTCACGAAACATTTCGAATTCAGCTCACTGCTTGGTCGCAGCGGCGTCGGTACGCATCGAAAGCGCTATCCGCTCAGCGGTACCGACTGGTATTTCACCGACGACGGTTACCATCATCTCACCCTGTGCCGTGGTCAAGCGCCGGGAAACCGCAACGGTCGGCCCCAACTGAGTGCGGGTATCGGTGACTGTTGCGCCATTCAGCGGCTCGAGGAATACCGAAAAGCGCGTCAGACCATCGTCATACATCAGGCTATTGACCTGGGTTTTGGTCTCCGGATCCTTGCGAGCGGTGCTGCTGGTCAGCTCGAAGCCGGGCGGCAACCAGTCGGAGCGCCAGACCTGAGCAGACTTGACGGCAGAAGCCTTGTCACTTTCGAGATTGACGGGCTTGCAATCATTACTGGCCTGCAGGTCTTTTTCGGAAGGAGCGTCAGCGGTATCCAGTCGCGTAAACTGGAAGCGCTCCAACAACCGTCCCTTGTCGTCCAATAACAAAGACTTCAGAGGCAGGCCGGTTTCTTTATCCAGATGCAGTTCAAAACCGTAGCGGTGTTGATCGCGGGGTGTCAGCGATACGATCACCGCGGAACGCCCGGCGACACGCGACTTGCCGACAACAGCGAGGTCATACCAATTCTTGAGCTTTTGAGGATCGAGTGCACGGGCCGCGGAGTTCGGGGAGTCCCCAAGCCCTGCTATCAGTGTGCCGCTTACGCATTGAGTTTGCCCATCAATGCGAACGACTTCTTGAGCGGAGCCGTCGAGCTGGATCAATCGCTCACGGACTTTTCCATCCTGGACACGGTGCCAGATGTTATGGGTAGAAAAACTACCGTTACGCTCGTAGACGAAAGTACCCTGAAAGCTTTGCTGTTGCTCTGCCTGGCCCAGGCGGGTCAACCAGTCCTGGGCATCATCGGCTTGGGCTGGAACGATGAACCAGCCGCTGAGCAGAAGCGAAAGTAGAGGTATGGCGCGCATGGTCCTCCTTAACGGTTTTCCAGACTTGCGGCACGAGCGTACGGCAGAGCGCTCTCAGTGCCTTTCAGTGCAGCCTGTTGAGCATGCTGGCGCAAATAGCCTGGCAGACGCTGATCGTGCCAGCCTGGCTGACCTTGCAATACACCGCTGGCCATGGGGCCAGTAGCTTCCGAACTCTCATTGTAGCCTGCCAGAACAGCAGGGCCTTTTACTTGAGGAGCGGCCAGTGCGGGTTGGCTGGATTGCTGGGCCAGTTCGACACCGGCGATCTCATCCTGGTTGTACAGACGCACACCGGCCAGCACCGCCAGGGTCACGGAAGCTGCGACCGCCAGACGACCCAGGCTACGCCATGGACCACGGGAAGGCTTTGCCGGTACGGCTTCGTCGGCCAGGGCAGCAGAAACAGCCGCCGCGATGTCCAGACGTGGAAGCAGCAGATCCTTGTGCATCACTGCCCGAGCGATCTGATAACGAGCCCAGGTTTCACGGGTTTCAACATCGTCGCAGGCGTTCAATACCCGACGCAATTCCAATTCGTCCGCTTCGTTATCCATCACTGCGGACAGCGATTCCTGCAGGGCTTCACGACTCATGGCGTTCCTCTCTTGGCTGTCGCCGCTGTCTTTAGTTTTCCTGCAACAACGGCTGCAGGGCTTTGTCGATGGCCTCCCGGGCGCGGAAGATCCGGGAGCGCACGGTGCCTACCGGACATTGCATGACGCTCGCAATGTCCTCGTAACTCAGACCATCAAATTCACGTAAAGTTAAAGCCGTACGCAAATCTTCCGGCAGTTGCTGAATGGTTCGATGGACGGTGCCTTCGATCTCATCCCGCAGCAAAGCCCGCTCTGGCGACTCGAGATCCTTGAGGCCATGATCGCCATCGTAGAACTCTGCATCCTCGGAACTGACATCGCTATCCGGCGGCCGACGGCCGCGTGAAACCAGATAATTTTTCGCCGTGTTGATGGCGATGCGGTAAAGCCACGTATAAAACGCGCTGTCTCCGCGAAAATTTCCAAGTGCACGGTACGCCTTGATAAAGGCTTCTTGTGCCACATCCTGGGCTTCATGGGTGTCGTGCACGAAACGCACGATCAACCCGAGAATTTTGTGCTGGTATTTCAGCACTAGCAGATCGAAAGCACGCTTGTCGCCGCGCTGAACGCGCTCGACCAGTTGCTGATCCTCTTCCTGGGTTAGCATGAACACTCCTCGATGAGCTCGGAGGAGGCTTGCAGAAGTAAATCACCAGACTTGCAAACATAGACTCGGGCTTTTCGCAAAAGTTCTCCCCCTCCAGGCAAGTTTCCTGCGGGCTCTGATTTGGCACGCACGAAAAGCGCAGCACGAGTTGACCCGGCCGCGCGGATAATCTTGTCATCGGACTCTTCGGCAAGGATCGCACTGCAATCTCGCACTGAAGCCGACACTGTCCCTTGTTTCAGACAACCGTCTATTGATCTTGGCCCTTTGGCAAAAGTTCCAAATATTTATAGCCGCGCCGACCTGACATTGTGCAACCGTGAAGGGAAAAAGACGGTTAAATCGGCGATACAGTCATTCTCGCGCCCAACGGGCAGAAAAACATCCGACGAAGCGACCGATGTTTTGCGTCACAGTAGTTTCACAATGCCATGCCAGCTCGGGTATTGTGCCGCTCCCCCCCTCTATATACTAGAGGGCAGTGCGGCTGCTTTGACTCGCCAGTCCAGCTGTGCCAACCCCCGACCCGGGTCGCTTTGAGCGGAATCCTGAAATGAGCCAACAGTTTCAACACGATGTTCTGGTAATTGGCAGCGGTGCTGCCGGCTTGAGCCTTGCGCTGACCTTGCCCGGTCATTTGCGCATTGCCGTACTGAGCAAGGGCAACCTCGCCAATGGCTCGACGTTCTGGGCCCAAGGCGGCGTTGCGGCCGTTCTGGATGATACCGATACCGTTGAATCCCATGTCGATGACACGCTCAATGCCGGTGGCGGCCTGTGCCATGAGGACGCTGTGCGCTTTACCGTCGAGCACAGCAAGGAAGCCATTCAGTGGCTGATCGACCAGGGCGTGCCCTTTACCCGCGATGAACAGTCGGGCAACGAAGATGGCGGCTTCGAGTTCCACCTGACCCGCGAGGGCGGCCACAGCCATCGGCGCATCATCCACGCCGCCGATGCCACGGGTGCAGCCATTTTCACAACCCTGCTCGACCAGGCCAGGAAACGGCCGAACATCGAACTGCTGGAACAGCGGGTGGCGGTTGACCTGATCACGGAGAAACGCCTGGGCCTGGAAGGTGATCGCTGCCTCGGTGCTTATGTGCTCAATCGCGGCACCGGCGAAGTCGACACCTACGGCGCCCGCTTTGTGATCCTCGCCTCCGGTGGTGCGGCCAAGGTTTACCTGTACACCAGTAACCCCGACGGAGCCTGCGGCGATGGTATCGCCATGGCCTGGCGCTCGGGCTGCCGGGTGGCGAACCTGGAGTTCAATCAGTTCCACCCCACTTGCCTGTATCACCCGCAAGCCAAGAGCTTCCTGATCACCGAAGCCCTGCGAGGCGAAGGCGCCCACCTGAAGCTGCCCAACGGTGAGCGCTTCATGCAGCGCTTCGATCCACGGGCCGAATTGGCACCACGGGACATCGTCGCCCGGGCCATCGACCATGAAATGAAGCGCCTGGGCGTCGATTGCGTCTATCTGGACATCAGCCACAAGCCCGAAGCTTTCATCAAGACGCACTTCCCGACGGTGTACGAACGCTGCCTGGAATTTTCCATCGACATCACCAGGCAACCGATTCCGGTGGTCCCGGCTGCGCACTACACCTGCGGTGGTGTGATGGTCGATCAACAGGGCCGCACCGACGTGCCGGGTCTGTACGCCATTGGCGAAACCAGTTTCACCGGCCTGCACGGCGCCAACCGCATGGCCAGCAACTCGCTGCTGGAATGTTTCGTTTATGCCCGCTCGGCGGCCGCAGACATTCTCGAACAGCTGCCCCGGATTCCGATGCCAGCCCCCCTTCCCGCCTGGGATGCGAGCCAGGTCACCGATTCCGATGAAGACGTGATCATTGCGCACAACTGGGATGAGCTGCGGCGATTCATGTGGGACTACGTCGGCATCGTGCGCACCAACAAGCGCCTGCAACGGGCGCAACACCGCGTGCAATTGCTGCTGGATGAAATCGACGAGTTCTACAGTAACTACAAGGTCAGCCGGGATTTGATCGAGCTGCGCAACCTGGCTCAAGTGGCCGAGCTGATGATTCTGTCAGCCATGGAGCGCAAGGAAAGCCGTGGCCTGCATTACACCCTCGACTACCCGAACCTGTTGCCGGTCGCGCTGGACACTATTCTGGTGCCGCCCACCTACGTCGGCTGAATTTGAGCCGGACCCGCAGGCGTCGGTGCACATCCGCCGCCTGCGCATCCCGGGGCACGCAAATAGCCCGGACCCGGCGCTCACCACGTAGTCGAAAACGCAGTACCACCACCAACGGCAGCGCCAGGCTGTCCGGCCTTAGCTGCACGGGCTGCCAACCCTTGGCCCGACTCCACAACTGCCAGCCATCGGCATCGCGCCGCAAGCCGCAAAAGGCCTGCGGGTGCGTCAACAAGATTTGCCGGGGCAACAGCCAGACTCCGTGAGCCACGCACAGCACAACGCCAAGCGAGCTGGCCCAGAGCGGAATCGACAGTAAAAACAACGAACCCAACGCGAGCAGCTGGGCCAGAAGATACGCCGCCAGCAACTGCCGAGAGGCATGCCAGCGGCATTCGAACGAATTACTTGGGCTGGACACGATCCAGGATCATGCGAACCATGCGTTGCAGCTCAGGATCTTCGGATTCGTTGCGTTCCATGAACCAACCGAACATGTCCTGATCTTCGCATTCGAGCAACCTGACGTAGCAGGCGCGATCAACCTCGTTGAGGTGCTGGTAAACCTCTTTCACAAACGGCACCAGCAGCACGTCAAGCTCAAGCATGCCGCGGCGGCTGTGCCAGTAGAGGCGGTTCAGTTCAACATCTTCGACCATGGAGCGCTCCTCAAATAGGCCGCAAGTATACAGGCCCGCGCTCCGTCGAACAGTCGGCTTTGGTCGGGCACCGGTGATCCTTTGTGAACTACCCATTTCGAAGGCGCCCCCTTATGATGTCCGCCAGACTCTTTACCCTGCGATGACCCATGGCCGATTCTGCTTTTTTCTGCACGCTTTCTCATGAAGGTGTTCTCGCGGTCCGCGGCGCGGACGCCAGCAAATTCCTGCAAGGCCAACTGACCTGCAATCTCAACTACCTGAGCGATTCCCGGGCCAGCCTCGGTGCGCGCTGCACCCAGAAAGGCCGGATGCAATCGAGTTTCCGCATCCTGCTCGAGAGTGACGGCGTAGTCCTGGCCATGGCCACCGAATTGCTCGAACCGCAATTGACGGACCTGAAAAAATACGCGGTGTTTTCCAAGTCGAAACTGACCGATGAAAGTGCCGCCTGGGTTCGCTTCGGCGTTGACCATGGCGACGCTGCACTGGTCAGCCTCGGTCTGGACCTGCCGGCAGAAACCGACAGCGTCGTGCGCAACGATGGGCTGATTGCCATCCGTGTCTCGCCGCAACGCGCCGAGTTTTGGGTTGCCGCCGGTCAAGCCGATGCGGTCAAAGGCAAGCTATCGGCGGTGCTGAGCGAAGGCGACCTCAATCAATGGCTGCTGGGCCAAGTCCGCGCAGGGATCGGCCAGGTCATGCCCGGCACCCGCGAGTTGTTCATCCCGCAGATGCTCAACCTGCAAGCGGTCGGTGGCGTGAGTTTCAAGAAAGGTTGCTACACCGGGCAGGAAATCGTCGCGCGCATGCAATACCTGGGCAAACTCAAGCGCCGTTTGTATCGCCTGCAACTGACGGCCAGCGAACGGCCTGAACCGGGTACCGCGCTGTTTTCCCCGACCCATGGCAGTTCCATTGGCGAAGTGGTGCTGGCTGCCCACGCCGGGCAGAACATTGAGCTCCTGGCTGTGTTGCAAGCCGAAGCAGCAGACAGTGGAGACATCCACCTGGGCGAGCTCGAAGGGCCGTCCCTGCAGCTGCTCGACCTGCCTTATGAACTGGACCGCGATCGCGAAATCCAGCAATAACGGCAGCATTTGGCGCAACACCTAGAGAGACTAAATGAGCGAACTGGCGGAAAAGGTCCAAAAGGATTTGGTTGAGGCCATCAATAACGATGACCTGGTTCTGCCAACGTTACCGGAAGTGGCCCTGCAGATTCGCAAGGCCGCAGAAAACCCGGAAGTCAGCGTCAGTACCCTGAGCAAAGTGATCGGCCGCGATACCGCGCTGTCGGCACGCCTGATCAAAGTGGTCAACAGCCCACTGTTGCGCGCGACCCAGGAAGTGACCGATCTGCATACCGCGATCACCCGCCTGGGCATCAACTACAGCTGCAATCTGGCGATCGGCCTGGTCATGGAGCAGATTTTCCATGCCCGCTCCGACGTGGTTGAACAGAAGATGCGCGATGTCTGGCGTAAAAGCCTGGAAATCGCCGGCGTCAGCTACGCCTTGTGCCGCCGCCATACCCGACTCAAGCCCGATCAGGCAGCCCTTGGCGGGCTGGTGCATCAGATCGGCGTGCTGCCGATCCTGACCTACGCCGAAGATCACTATGAGCTGCTGTCCGACCCGGTCAGCCTCAACCATGTGATCGACCAGATTCATCCGCTGATCGGCGAAAAACTGCTCAGGGTCTGGGAATTTCCCGACATGCTGGTGCAAGTGCCGCAGCTGTACCTGAACTTCAAACGCCAGTCTGCGCAGGTCGATTATGTGGATCTGGTGCAGGTGGCCAGCCTGTATTGCCTGCAGGACACCGATCACCCGCTCGCCCGTGCCGATGCATTGAATGTACCGGCCTACAAGGCACTTGGAATCGACTTTGACGACAAGGCGATATGCGCCGACCTGGAAGAAACACGCACGATGTTTTACTGATCATTGTGGCGAGGGGGCTTGCCCCCTCGCCACAGATGTTGTGTTACTCCCCGGAGATAAAACTCACCCGCACCTTCAACCCTGCGTGCTCACCATCATGCAGGCTGATTTGCGCCAGATGCGCGCGGCAGATCTCACCGACAATCGCCAACCCCAACCCTGAACCGGCCACTTGCTGGTTGCGTCGGTAAAACCGCTCGAATACCCGATCGCGTTCCTCAAGAGGAATGCCGGGGCCATCATCTTCGACTTCCAGCACTGCGGGCGCCGAGACGCGCAATATCACGTTGCCACCCGGTGGCGTGTGAGCCAGTGCGTTATCCACCAGATTGCTCAGCAGTTCGTTCAATAATGTCGGCTCGCCCCGCAACCAGACGGGTTCATCCGCTTCCAGCGCCAGCGCGATGCCGCGCTTGTGGGCCAGCGGCGCCATGGCCATGCCCAGGTCCCGAGCCAACTGACTGAGGTCGAGTAACTGCGCACCGCCCTCGGCAATCGCCCGGGCGCCATTTTCGACCCGCGCCATGGAAAGCAACTGATTGGCCAGATGGGTCAAGCGATCAGTGCCTTGGGCGGCGGTTTCCAGCGTGCTGCGCCAGGTTTCGGGCTCGACTGAGCGCATGCCCAGTTCCAGTCGTGCCTTGAGCGCCGCCAGCGGCGTGCGCAGTTCGTGGGCGGCATCGGCGATGAATTGCGCCTGCTTCTCGAACTGCCCGCGCAAGCGCTCGGTAAAGTGATTGAGGGCGCGCACCAGCGGCCACAATTCGCGCTGCACTTCCACCAATGGCAAGGGCCGCAGATCGTCCGGCTGACGCTCCTCCACGGCCGTGCGCAAGCGTTCCAGCGGGCGCAACGCGGCACTCACCGCGAACCACACCAACATCAAGGCCCCACCCGCCAGCATGCCCAGGCGCAGCAACGTATCTGTCGCCAGACTGCGAGCCATGCTCACCCGCGCTTCATCGGTTTCCGCCACGCGGATTTCCGCCATGCCGTTCATGTTCGGCTCGCTCACGGGCTTGAGCAGGCTCACCACGCGCACGTTCTGCCCGCGGTACTGGGCATTGTAGAAACGTGCCAGCGCTGGATAGTCATCGGTGCGCGGCGTTCCCGGCGGCGGCGCGGGCAGGTTTTCGTAACCGGAAATCAGCTTCTGATTGATGTCGTTGACCAGGTAGAAAATCCGCCCGGCGCTGTCGTAGGCGAAGGTATCGAGGGCGACATAAGGCACGTCGAGGCTGAGGCTCCCATCGTGCTCGGACAGGCCTGCGGCGATGGTCCGCGCCGAGGCGAGCAAAGTCCGGTCATAGGCCGTGTCGGCCGCTTCACGACCGTTCCAGTAGGCGCTCAATCCACTGGCCAGCATCAACACCACCAGCAACAGCGCCAGGTTCCACAACAACCGCCAGCGCAGGCTGCTGGGCTTATGCATCGCGGCTTTCCAGCAAGTAACCGAGGCCGCGAAAGGTCACGATGGCAACCGGCTGGCCATCGAGTTTCTTGCGCAGGCGGTGCACGTAGATTTCGATCGCATCGGGGCTGGCCTCTTCATCGAGACCGAACACTTGCGATGCCAGTTGCTCCTTGCTCATCACCCGACCGGGGCGCGCGATCAGGGCTTCGAGTACGGCTTGCTCGCGGGAAGTCAGGGTCAGCAATTCTTCGCCGAGGGTGAAGCGCCGGGTTTCCAGGTCATAGGCCAGCACACCGCAACGCTGAATGCGTTCACCGCCCAGCACGCTGCGGCGCAACAAGGCTTTGACCCGGGCTTCGAGCTCGGTCAGTTCGAACGGCTTGGCCAGGTAGTCGTCGGCGCCGAGGTTCAGGCCATGGACCCGGTCCTTGACGTCGCTGCGGGCGGTCAGCATCAACACCGGCAGGTTCTTGCCCCGCGCCCGCAAACGCGCCAGCACTTCGAAACCATCCATGCGCGGCAAGCCGACGTCGAGGATCGCCATGGCGTACTCCTCGCTGCCCAGCGCCAGGTCGGCTGCCACGCCATCGTGCAGAACGTCCACGGTCAGCCCGGTGCTCTTGAGTGCCTGGGCGACACTTTCGGCGAGCTGCAGATGGTCTTCGACGAGCAGGACACGCATGGATCTATACCTCGTTCAGGGATGGTCGACGCCATTCTTTGGCGCGGAGTTTACAGCGGCATCCGTCGCTGTGAAGCCCGAAAAATCGTGAAAGTCTTCTGAAAGGTTAGCGAAAGGTTAGCCCGTTAGAGTCGGACCACGGACAGTTTCGACTGCCGTCGCTGCAGCCACACAGCGATACGAAAAACGCCTCGAAGCGTTTTCGACAAATAAGAACAATAAACGGAGTAAGTCATCCATGCAGTCCCTGCAGACCCAGGCTATCGCGCCTGCCCGCCTCTCCCGTTTCAGCCACACTGCGCTTGCCAGCGCTGCCGCCCTTGCCGGTTTTTCACCGTTGAGCCAGGCCGCATTCTTCGACGACAGCTCGGCCACTTTCGAAACCCGCAACATGTACTTCAATCGCGATTATCGCGACGGCACCAGTGCCCAACAGTCCAAGCGTGACGAGTGGGCCCAGGGTTTCATGCTCAATCTTAAATCAGGCTACACCGACGGCACCGTGGGGTTCGGTGTCGATGCGCTGGGCATGTTGGGGGTCAAGCTCGATTCGAGCCCGGACCGTACCGGTACCGGCCTGCTGCCGACCGACGATGGGCGAGCCGTGGACGAATACTCCAAACTCGGCCTGACCGGTAAAGTGAAAATCTCCGCCAGCGAGCTGAAAATCGGCACCCTGATTCCGGAACTGCCGATCCTCAAGCCCAACGACGGACGCATCCTGCCGCAGACCTTTGAAGGCGGCATGCTGACCTCCAAAGAGATCAAGAACCTGACCTTCACCGGCGGGCGTCTGGACAAGGCCAAGGATCGCGACAGCACCGACTTCGAGGACATTGCCCTCAACAACAAGAACGGTCGTTTCGCTGGCACCGTGGCCGGCAAGCACTTCGACTTTGGCGGCGTGGACTACAAGCTCACCGACAAGATCACCGGCAGCTACCACTTCGCGCAACTCGATGAAGTCTACAACCAGCACTATCTCGGGCTGGTTGCTTCGCAGCCGTTCGGCCCTGGCACCTTTGCCAGCGACCTGCGATTTGCCATCAGTGATGACCAGGGCGAGGCCCGTGGCGGCCCGATCGACAACAAGTCCCTCAATGGCCTGGTGAGTTACGCCTTGAGCGGGCACAAGTTCAGCGCGGGCTACCAGCACATGTCCGGCGACAGCGCGTTCCCCTATGTGGATGGCAGCGACCCGTACCTGGTGAACTTCGTGCAGATCAACGACTTTGCCGGCGCCCAGGAGCGCTCCTGGCAAGCGCGTTATGACTTCGACTTCGTCACTCTCGGCGTCCCCGGCCTGACCTTCATGAGCCGTTACGTGAGCGGTGACAACATCAAGCTCAAGAACGGTGACGAAGGCAAAGAGTGGGAACGCGACAGCGAAATTAAATATGTTGTACAAAGCGGCGCGCTCAAGGATGTCGCCGTGCGCCTGCGCAATGCCACCTACCGTTCCAACTACTCCGCTCGCGATGCCGATGAAGTGCGTCTGCTGGTGAGCTATAGCGTTGCCCTTTGGTAATTCAGTACGTCAATAACAACAACTCCCAAGGAGACTTGAATGAACCTGTCAATGCGTAAACTAGCCCTCGCCGCCAGCGTCCTGCTGCTCACCGGCCAGGCGCTCGCCGAACCCAAACGCCCGGAATGCATCGCCCCGGCCTCGCCCGGCGGTGGTTTCGACCTGACCTGCAAACTGGCGCAAAGCGCGCTGGTCAACGAAAAACTGCTGACCAAACCGATGCGCGTGACCTACATGCCCGGCGGTGTCGGCGCCGTGGCGTACAACGCGGTGGTCGCCCAGCGTCCGGCCGATGCCGGCACCCTGGTGGCCTGGTCCAGTGGTTCGCTGCTGAACCTGGCGCAAGGCAAGTTCGGTCGTTTCGATGAAAGCAACGTGCGCTGGCTGGCCGCCGTTGGCACCAGCTATGGCGCCATCGCGGTTAAAAGCGATTCGCCTTACAAGACTCTGGACGATCTGGTCCAGGCACTGAAGAAAGATCCGAGCAAAGTGGTGATCGGTTCCGGCGGCACCGTCGGCAGCCAGGACTGGATGCAGACCGCGCTGATCGCCAAGGCTGCCGGGATCAACCCGCGTGACCTGCGTTACGTCGCCCTCGAAGGCGGCGGTGAAATCGCCACCGCCCTGCTCGGTGGGCACATCCAGGTCGGCAGCACCGACATCTCCGACTCCATGCCGCACATCCAGAGCGGTGA
The DNA here is from genome assembly GCF_019956375.1 of Pseudomonas sp. GL-R-19. NCBI lineage: Bacteria > Pseudomonadati > Pseudomonadota > Gammaproteobacteria > Pseudomonadales > Pseudomonadaceae > Pseudomonas > Pseudomonas sp. GL-R-19. The sequence goes on from NZ_JAHBDJ010000045.1 coordinate 21,335, forward strand.
CATGCGATTGTTGGCAGTGTTCTCCGACAAGCGTCTGGACGAGCCGGAAATGAAGGACATCCCGACAGCGCGTGAGCAAGGCTACGACATCGTCTGGCCGGTGGTGCGCGGCTTCTACCTCGGGCCAAAAGTCAGCGACGAAGACTACGCCTGGTGGAAAGCGGCCTTCGACAAATTGCTGGCTTCCGAAGACTTCGCCAAATTGCGTGATCAGCGCGAGCTCTTCCCGTTCGCCATGACCGGCCCGGAACTGGACACCTACGTGAAGAAGCAGGTTGCGGACTACAAAGTGCTGGCCAAAGAGTTCGGCCTGATCCAGTGATCGTCTCTGTCTAGCGGTTGCGGCTCCGTTTTGGCGGGGCCGCAGCCCAGGAGTTCCCCATGCTCTTACAACGCATTTTCGCCTCGGTACTATTGCTGGCCTGTATCGGCCTGGCACTGATGGCGTGGCCGTATCAAGCGGCTTTCTCCTACGAACCGGTGGGACCGCGGGCCTTCCCGTTGTTGATGCTCGGCCTGATGGGCTCGGCACTGTTGTACATGGTATTTCGTCCTGCACCGATCAAGCACAGCGATGACGAGCCGCCTCTGGATCGCGAAACCCTGACCAAGATCGGCATCTGCGTGGTGCTGTTACTGGTGTTCGCCGGCACCTTCGAACCGCTGGGTTTCATCGTCGCCAGCATCCTGATCGGCGTGCCCATGGCCCGTCTGTATGGCGGTCGCTGGGTACCCAGCATCGTGATCATCAGCCTGATGGCCGTCGGTCTCTATCTGCTGTTCGACCGCGTGATGGACGTACCGCTGCCCCTCGGCCTGCTCGACGTTCTGGAGAACTGATATGGATACTCTTGGCTATTTGGGTCAGGGCTTCGGCGTCGCGCTGAGCCCGTACAACCTGGTGACCGCACTGTGCGGCACCCTGATCGGCACTGTGGTCGGCCTGTTACCGGGCCTGGGGCCGATCAACGGCGTCGCACTGTTGATCCCGATCGCATTCGCCCTCGGCTTGCCACCGGAGTCGGCACTGATCCTGCTGGCAGCCGTGTATCTGGGTTGTGAATACGGTGGCCGGATCAGCTCGATCCTGCTGAACATTCCGGGCGAAGCGTCTACCGTGATGACTACCCTCGATGGCTACCCGATGGCTCGCCAGGGCCTGGCCGGTGTCGCGCTGTCGCTGTCGGCATGGAGCTCGTTCATCGGTGCCTTCATCGCGACTTGCGGCATGGTGCTGTTCGCCCCGCTGCTGGCGAAATGGGCGATTGCCTTCGGGCCGGCGGAATACTTCGTACTGATGGTGTTTGCGATTGTCTGCCTCGGCGGCATGGCCGGTGACCGCCCGTTGAAAACGTTCATCGCGGCGCTGATCGGCCTGTTCCTGTCGACCGTCGGCATCGACGCCAACAGCGGTGTGTATCGCTTCACCGGGGACAACATCCACCTGACCGACGGCATCCAGTTCGTCGTGCTGGTGCTCGGCCTGTTCTCCATCAGCGAAATCCTTCTGCTGCTGGAAAAAACCCATCACGGCCAGGAAGCAGTGAAAGCCACCGGGCGCATGATGTTCAACTTCAAGGAAGCGGCGTCGGTGTTCACGGTGAACATTCGTTGCGGCGTACTGGGCTTCATCATGGGCGTGTTGCCGGGTGCCGGCGCGACCCTGGCCAGTGCCGTGGCCTACATGACCGAAAAACGCATCGCCGGTGCCAGCGGTAAATTCGGTCAAGGTGACAAGCGCGGCCTCGCCGCCCCGGAAACCGCCATCGGTGGCGCGGCTTGCGGTGCGCTGGTGCCGATGCTGACCCTCGGTGTTCCAGGCTCCGGCACCACGGCCGTGATGATCGGCGCCCTGTCGCTGTACAACATCACCCCGGGCCCGTTGCTGTTCCAGGAACAACCCGACATCGTCTGGGGCCTGATCGCTTCGTTGTTCGTCGCCAACGTGATGCTGGTGATCCTCAACATCCCGATGATCCGCGTGTTCACCCGCATCCTCGCGGTGCCGAACTGGGCACTGGTGCCGGTGATTGCGATCATTACCGGGATCGGTGTCTACGCGGTGCACGCCACCACCTTCGACCTGTTCCTGATGATCGGCATCGGCATCTTCGGCTACATCCTGCGCAAGCTGGACTTCCCGTTGTCGCCGCTGCTGCTGGGCTTCATCCTCGGCGGCCTGATGGAACAGAACCTGCGCCGCGCCCTGTCGATTTCCAACGGTGCGCTGGAAATCCTCTGGTCGAGCCCGATCACCTTCGGTGTCTGGGTACTGACGGCGATCATGCTGTTGATGCCGATCCTGCGCATCTGGCGCAAACGTTCGGCCACGCAGCGCGCTATCGCCGATGTCTGATCGGCCCCCCTTCAGAAGCTGGTGGGGAACCCCGCTGGTCGGCCTGCTTGGCGGTTACCTCGCCAGCCAGGTCGGCTGGCCTTTGCCGTGGATGGTCGGCTCGTTGCTGGCGATCATCCTCGTGCGCTGCCTGACACCCTGGCAATTGGCCGAAATCCCTGGCGGTCGCAAGTGCGGCCAGTGGATCGTCGGTATCGGTATCGGCCTGCACTTCACCCCGTTGGTGATGGAGCAGGTGCTGAGTCATTTCGGTCTGATCTTCTTCGGTGCGTTGGTCACCAGCCTGTCTGCAGTGGTCGGCGTGTGGCTGATGCGCCGCACCGGTGAAGATCGCGCCACGGCGTTCTTTTCCAGCATGCCAGGTGGTTCCGGGGAGATGGTCAACCTCGGCGCCCGCAATGGTGCGGTGCTCAGCCGTGTGGCGGCGGGGCAGAGTTTGCGGGTGTTGGTGGTGGTGTTGTGCGTACCGGCTGCCTTCAAGTATCTGTTGGGCGACGGTGCGCCGATTTCCCATGTTGGCAGCATCGATTGGCGCTGGTTGGCGGTGTTGTTTCCCGTCGGTGCATTGGCCGCCTGGATCTGGGAGCGCCTGCGTCAACCCAACCCCTGGCTGTTCGGGCCATTGCTGGTCAGTGCGGCAGTCAGCATCGGCGGGGATCTGCACATCGGTTTGCCCAACGGCGGTAGCCAGATCGGCCAATGGTTGATCGGCAGCGGTCTGGGCTGTCACTTCAACCGGCAGTTTTTCCGGCGTGCGCCATCGTTCATGGGCCGCACCTTGATTGGCACGGCGTTGACCATGCTGATTGCAACTGCAGCGGCCTTGGGTTTGAGTGCGCTGACCCATCTGGACCTGCGTTCCCTGACCTTGGGCATGATGCCGGGCGGTATTGCCGAGATGAGCCTGACGGCGGAAACCCTGCAGCTGTCGGTGCCGCTGGTGACGGCGATGCAGGTGATGCGGCTGTTGTTTGTGTTGTTTCTGGCGGAGCCGTTGTTCAAGTATTGGAACCGGAATCCGGAGTAAGACCGAGTCGACTTCATCGCGAGCAGGCTCACTCCTACATTGGATTTGCGGTGCTCACAAAACCTGTGGGAGCAGCCGGTCGACGCTCGATTGCTCGCGATGGGGCCAGTCAGGTCAACCCATCAACCCGGCGGCAACCGCCACTCGATAGGCGTCTCGCCGTTCTGTTCCAGAAACTTGTTGGTCCGGCTGAAGTGCCCGCAACCGAGGAAGCCGCGATAGGCCGACAGCGGTGACGGGTGCACCGAGGTCAGCACCAGATGCTTGGTGGCATCGATCAGCTTCTGCTTGCTCTGGGCATGGGCGCCCCACAGCATGAACACCAGGTGCGGTTGCTGCTGGCTGACCACTTCAATGATTCGATCGGTAAAAATCTGCCAGCCCTTGTCCTTGTGCGCATTGGCGTTGGCGCGCTCGACGGTCATGGTGGTGTTGAGCATCAGCACGCCCTGATCGGCCCAGCTCTGCAGGTAGCCATGGTTGGGGATGTCGATGTTCAGGTCGCGCTTGAGCTCTTTGTAGATGTTCACCAGCGACGGCGGCGCCGGCACGCCGGGTTGCACCGAAAAGCACAAACCATGGGCCTGGCCCGGGCCGTGATAAGGATCCTGGCCGAGGATCACTACCTTGACCTTGTCCAGCGGCGTGGAATTGAGCGCATTGAAGATCATCGGCCCCGGCGGATAGATCTCCTTGCCGGCCGCCCGCTCCTGTTGCAGGAAGTTTCGCAATTCTGCCATGTAGGGCTGGTCGAACTCGGCACGCAGTGCCTCCTTCCAGCCCGGTTCGAGTTTGATACGGTCGTCAGCAGTCATGGTTACATCCGGCAAAAACAATTGGGGCGAACCCTAGGAAAGCTCACCACACTTGTCAATTGATCTGACGCAGTTCCGGCACTTTCCCATACAGCGATCATACTTAACCTTCAAATTCCCGATCGAGGTCACGATGAATCTGCACTTCGAAGAACTCACCGGCACGGACGGCGCCCGCATCGGCATCGCCAGTCTGGATGCCGAAAATTCCCTCAACGCCCTGTCCCTGCCGATGATCAACGCCCTGCGCGACCGCATGGAGGCCTGGGCCAAGGACTCGCAGATCGTCTGCGTCCTGTTGCGCGGCAATGGCGCCAAGGCTTTTTGCGCCGGCGGTGAAGTGCGCAGCCTGGTGCAAGCCTGTCGCGTCCATCCGGGTGAAGTACCGCCACTGGCTGCGCAGTTTTTTGCGGCGGAGTATCGCCTGGACTTCAAACTGCACACCTACCCCAAGCCGTTGATCTGTTGGGGCCATGGCTATGTGCTCGGCGGCGGCATGGGACTGTTGCAAGGGGCAGGCATCCGTATTGTCACGCCGAGCAGCCGGTTGGCCATGCCGGAAATCAGCATCGGCCTGTACCCGGACGTTGGTGCCAGTTGGTTTCTGTCGCGCCTGCCCGGCAAGCTCGGGTTGTTCCTGGGCCTGACCGGTGCGCACATGAACGGCCGCGATGCCATCGACCTGGACCTGGCGGATCGTTTCCTGCTCGATGAGCAGCAGCCGAAGTTGATCGAAGGTCTGCTGCAATTGAACTGGCAGGAACAGACACCGATGCAGCTCAACAGCCTGCTCAAGGCCCTGCAACAGGAAGCCGTGGCGCAGATGCCCGAAGCCCAGTGGCTGCCGCGCCGTCAGCAGATCGACGAACTGCTGGATGTCAGCGACGTGCGTTGCGCCTGGAAGGCCATCAGCGCCTTGCGCGATCACAGGGATCTGTTGCTGAACCGCGCGGCCAGAACCCTGAGCGAAGGCGCACCGCTGACCGCTCATCTGGTGTGGGAGCAGATCATCCGTGCCCGGCACCTGTCGCTGGCCGAAGTCTTTCAGATGGAATACACCCTGAGCCTCAACTGCTGTCGTCATCCGGAATTCAGCGAAGGCGTACGTGCCCGGTTGATCGACAAGGATCAGAAGCCGCACTGGCACTGGCCGGACATCAACAACGTGCCGAACGCGGTGGTAGAGGCGCATTTTCACAAGGCGTGGGAAGGTCGGCATCCGTTGGCGGATTTATCCGAGTACTGAAATCCGGGTATAAAAAATGTGGGAGCGAGCAGGCTCGCTCCCACAGGTTTTGTATTCAGTTTAATGATTAGCGGTGATTACCCCGGCCGCTGTGATCGCCACGCCCGCTGCGATAGCCGCGCCCGTCGTGACTGCGATAGTCGTTGTTCCAGTTCCCGCCGCTACGGCCGTCCCAGCCATGGTTCTGATGCATGCGGTAGTCGCCCCGCGACGGCTGATAGTAACGAGGGGCCGACTGGTAATGGCGCGACGGTTGATAGATCCGCGGCTGCGAGTAATAGCGCGGTGTCGGCTGGTAATACCGCGCTGGCGGCACGTAATACCGGGGTGGCGGTGTGTAATAACCATTGGAATAGTAAGAACGCCCCCCGGTGTAATAGGTTGGCGCAGGCGAGGTATAGACCTCGGAACTGTAGTAACTGCCTCCTTCGTCGTAGTAAGGCGCGCACCCACCAAGGGATAATCCCAACATAGCTAGCAGAAGTATTCGACAGAGCATGGCGGCCTCCTGGACCGCGGGTAAGCCACACCAGCGACGCTGGCAGGCGACAATCAAATGTTCGATGACTGTCGAAATATCAGACATCGAATTCGGAATCTGGTGCGTGCCTGAAACAAGTGGAAACATCTGGCCGATGAAAGGTTTTTCATCCCTTCACGCCCTGGTTAATGGTGGCCACCGCGATATCCACCGCCGTGATAGCCGTGGCCACGGTAATAACCATGCCCACCGTAGTAATAGGAGCGATAACCACCGTAATAACGTGGGCCGTAATAGCCGCCGTGGTAATAAGGCGAGTAGTAACCGGGATAGTAATAAGGTGCCGCGTAAACATCGGCAGGACCGTCGTAGTAGTAGCAGCCAGACAATCCAAAACCGAGCACTGCACCAAACAACAATCGACGCAACATGACGGCCTCCGTAAAGACCTGTGACAGCAGTCGGCACACACCGGCTGACATCTGTTTTGACTGGCAAAACTCTGCCAAGTGCAACGCCGCGAGTACCTTCTGATCAGCGGCGGATACGTTCCAATGCGGTGCACTTGCGCACCATCACAAGGCAGTCCGCCCTCCCGATCAAACCCGCCGATCACCCTGCCCCCCACGCTAGAGCGCTCGGCCCGACTTGGCACGTCTCTCGCTTTAGCGCACTTGTTCCAAAAAAAGTGCAGGCGTCATCACAGGTTCGCGGCACCACAATTTGCAAATGGCTGACTAGGGTTCCGGCTCGCAATCGCGAGTGACTGGTCCGAGAGTTGGCGACCTCCAGTTGAGGTTACACGGCGGGATAAAAGCCCGGGAGACAAGCCACCGTCAGCGGTGCCGCTGCCGTCCTGTCCGTCCTTGATCAACTGGAGAACCACCATGTCCCAGCTTCGTTTACCCGCCCTGCTCGCCGCTGCGTTCGCAGCCCTCGTGAGCTTCTCGTCCCAGGCTGCCCAGAAAGACCACTTCAGCGTGTGCTGGACGATCTACGCCGGCTGGATGCCGTGGGAATACGCCGGCAGCCAGGGCATCGTCGACAAATGGGCGAAAAAGTACGGCATCAAGATTGATGTGGTGCAGCTCAACGACTACGTCGAATCCATCAACCAATACACCGCCGGCCAGTTCGACGGCTGCACCATGACCAACATGGACGCGCTGACCATCCCGGCCGCCGGCGGCGTCGACAGCACTGCGCTGATCGTCAGCGATTTCTCCAATGGCAACGACGGCATCGTGCTCAAGGGCGAAGGCAAAAAAGTCGCCGACCTCAAGGGCATGGACGTCAACCTGGTGGAGCTGTCGGTGTCCCATTACCTGCTGGCCCGGGCTCTGGATTCGGTGGACCTCACCGAGAAAGAACTGAAAGTGGTCAACACTTCCGACGCCGATATCTCGGCCGCCTTCAACACCGATCAGGTCAACGCCGTTACCACCTGGAACCCGATGCTGTCGGACATCAAGGCCAAGCCTGCGGTGACTGAAGTGTTCAACTCCAGCCAGATCCCCGGCGAAATCATGGACATGATGGTGGTCAACAGCGCCACCCTCAAAGACAACCCGGCCCTCGGCAAAGCGCTGACTGGCGCCTGGTTCGAAGTGGTCGAGTTGATGAGCGCGAAAAACGCCGCCAGTAAAGCCGCCCTGGAGCACATGGCCAAGGCCTCCGGCACTGACCTGGCGGGTTTCCAGGCGCAACTGGACACCACCAAATTGTTCGCCACCCCGAAAGAAGCCCTGGCGTTCAGTACCAGCAAGCAATTGCCGGAAACCATGCGCAAGGTCGCCGAGTTCTCCTTCCAGCACGGCCTGCTGGGTGAAGGCGCCAAGGACACCAGCGCAGTCGGCATGGCCTTCGCCAACGGTGTGACCAGCGGCGACAAAGGCAACCTCAAGCTGCGCTTCGACCCGAGTTACGTGCAGATGGCCGCCGACGCCAAGCTGTAATCAGGAGAACTGTCCATGCGCCTGATCAACCGTCACCCGGACCGTCCGAGTCGCCTGTTGCTGGTGATCCTGCCGTTCGCCCTGGTGCTGTTCGCCTACTTCATGGGCTCGGCCGAGCGACTGGCGGACAACTCCAACGACAAGCTGCTGCCCAGTGCCGTGCAGATGACCGACGCGGTGAAACGCCTGGCGTTCGTGGCCGACAGCCGCACCGGCGAATTCCTGCTCTGGCAGGACACAGTGTCCAGCCTGCGGCGTCTGGCCATCGGCCTGGGCATCAGCGCCCTGGCCGGGCTATGCCTGGGCATCGCCGCCGGTACCCTGCCGCTGTTCGGTGCGCCGTTGTCACCCTTGCTGACGGTGCTGTCGATGGTGCCACCGCTGGCGATTCTGCCGATCCTGTTCATCGTCTTCGGCCTGGGGGAATTGTCGAAAGTGATGCTGATCGTCATCGGCATCACCCCGGCCCTGGCCCGGGATCTGGAACAGCGCGCCCGGGAAATTCCCGTCGAGTTACTGATCAAGGCGCAGACGCTTGGCGCTTCGACCTGGACCTTGATGCTGCGCGTGGTGCTGCCGCAATTGTTGCCGCGCCTGTTGATATCGCTGCGACTGATGCTGGGTTCGGCGTGGTTGTTCCTGATCGCTGCCGAAGCCATCGCCTCCACCGATGGTCTCGGCTATCGGATTTTCCTGGTGCGCCGCTACCTGGCGATGGACGTGATCCTGCCGTATGTCGTGTGGATTACCCTGCTCGCCTGGCTGATGGATTGGGGGCTCAAGCACCTCACTCGCCGCGCCTTTCCCTGGTATGAAGGGGCTGCCAAATGAGTTTCATCACGGTGAAAAACGTCTGGCAGCAATACGCCGATCAAGTAGTGCTCGAAGGTCTGAACTTGAACGTCAACGAGGGCGAGTTCTGCACACTCGTCGGTGCCTCAGGTTGCGGTAAATCGACTTTCCTTCGGCTACTGCTGGGCCAGGAACGCGCCAGTCGCGGCCAGATCCTGCTCGACGGCCAGCCCTTGGCCATTGAGCCGGATGCCAGCCGTGGCGTGGTGTTCCAGCGCTACTCGGTGTTCCCGCACTTGAGCGTGCTGGACAACGTCGCCCTTGGCCTTGAACTGCCCCGCTCGCCGCTACTCGGACGCCTGTTCGGCAGCGCGAAAAAAGCGGCCCGCGAACAGGCGTCGGTGTTGCTGCACAAAGTCGGCCTCGGCCACTCGCTGGACAAGTACCCGGCGCAGCTCTCCGGCGGTATGCAACAGCGGCTGGCCATTGCCCAGGCGCTGATCATGAAGCCTCGGGTGTTGCTGCTCGACGAACCGTTCGGCGCCCTCGACCCGGGCATCCGCAAAGACATGCACGCCTTGCTCCTGGAGCTGTGGCGCGAGACCCGACTGACGGTGTTCATGGTCACCCATGACCTGTCCGAAGGCTTCAGCCTCGGCACACGCCTGCTGGTGTTCGACAAGGTCCGTCTCGACCCGCATGCACCTGGCCGCTATGGCGCACGCATCACCTACGACATCCCTTTGAACAGCGACCGGCGCGCCCATCGTGCCGCCGTCGACGCCTTGCCGGCTCCTTTGGCAGGCACGCTTCGTATCGCTTAGAGGAATTTTGCAAATGACTGATTCGACCCAACTGTTCCCGCCCTTCGCCGAAGAAATGCTCCCCGGCGGCGGCCATCGTTCCTTCGTCTTGAAACGCGGACAACTGCTGCGCCTGACCGACCTGCGCGGCGGCGCCAACGTCAGCCTGACAATGCTCAACGCCAATGAAAAAACCGAGCGCCTGAACCTGCCCGACAGCCTCAAATGCCAACACACCGCCAAGCTCACCGCCGGCCATTGCCTGTACTCGGACATGGGCCGCGTGCTGGCTGCCATCACCGCCGACACCTGCGGCTGGAGCGACAGCCTCGGCGGCGTGCTCTGCGCTGAAGAAGTGGCAGAAAAATACGGCGCCGGCCGCTATCAGGAATTGCGCAACGGCTTCTTGCGCAACGGCACCGACAACCTGTTGGTGGAACTGGGCAAGTGGGGGCTGGGCCTGTCCGACCTGCTGATGACCCTCAACCTGTTCAGCCGCGTGAACGTCGATGACGGCGGGCGTTTCCACTTTGTCGAAGGCAACTCCAAGCCCGGCGACTACATCGAGTTGTACGCGCCGATGGACACGTTGGTGGTGCTCACCGCCCTGCAACATCCCATGGACCCGTCGCCGCAATACGCGCCGCAACCACTCAAGCTCAGCTGGATGAACGCCGATGCCAGCGTCGCCGAACACTGCCGCACCTCGCGCCCGGAAAACGAGCGTGGCTTCATCAACACTGACCGTTTGTTCGCCTGAGGATCGCTGCCATGTCACTCGCAATCGCCACCGCTCCACAGTCGCCTGAAGCGGCCGTCTACCGCGCCACCATCCCCGCCGGCGAGCCCTGGCTGATGGAGGTCAAGGCCGGTCAGACTTTGCGCATCCTTGACCTGGAGGGTAACCAGGCTGTCGACACCCTGTTCTACAGCGTTGCCAACCCGAAGGAACGCTACGACGTGCAGCGCACCCTGCGCCGGCAGAACAGCGTGTACCTGAGCACCGGCAGCGTGCTGTATTCCAACCTCGGCAAGCCGATGCTGACCATCGTCGCCGACACCTGCGGGCGTCACGACACCCTCGGCGGTGCCTGCGCGCAAGAGAGCAACACCGTGCGCTACGCCCTGGAAAAACGCTACATGCACAGCTGCCGCGACAACTACCTGCGCGCCTGTGCTCACGATGGCCGGTTGGGCAAGGGCGACATCGGGCCAAACATCAACTTTTTCATGAACGTGCCGGTCACCGCTGATGGCGGGCTGACCTTCGAAGACGGCATCTCGGCACCGGGCAAGTACGTCGACCTGCGGGCCGAAATGGACGTGATCGTGCTGATCTCCAATTGCCCGCAACTGAACAACCCGTGCAATGCCTACAACCCTACGCCTGCGGAGCTTCTGGTATGGAACTGAAGTTCACGAGACTGCGCCGCTGGTTGTTTGCCTTGTGCCAGGCCCGATCAGGGCAGTGCCTGAAAAAGTAAAAACCACCACCCCCTGTAGGAGCGAGCTTGCTCGCGAAAAACCCAAGAGCACCACTAGGTATCTGGTTTTACGCGTAATCGTTCACGACCATCGCGAGCAAGCTCGCTCCTACAAGAGGCCAATGGTGTTTTGGAACGAATTGATTATTCCACCGGGGACGACCCCGATGCCTTTCAAAAAACTGCGGGACGGCCCGCATCCCCATCAGGGGTTATGCCATGTTCGAAAAAGTCCTGATTGCCAACCGTGGCGCCATTGCCTGCCGCATCCTGCGGACCCTGCGTGAACTACAAGTGCAGGGCGTTGCCGTGTACTCCGAAGCGGATGCCGCCAGCCTGCACATCCTGCAAGCCGATGAGGCCCATAGCCTCGGTGAGGGTGCAGCGGCTGGAACTTACCTGGCTGTCGATAAGATCCTCGCCATCGCCAAGTCCACCGGCGCCACCGCGATCCATCCCGGCTACGGCTTTCTCTCGGAAAACGCCGCGTTCGCCGAAGCCTGCGAGGCCGCCAACATCGCCTTCATCGGCCCGACGCCCGAACAACTGCGGGTGTTCGGCCTCAAGCACACCGCCCGCGCCGTGGCCAAACAACACGGCGTGCCCATGCTCGAAGGCACCGAACTGCTCGACAGCCTCGACGCCGCATTGATCGCCGGCGAACAGGTCGGCTACCCGCTGATGCTCAAAAGCACCGCCGGCGGTGGCGGCATCGGCATGCGCGTGTGCCGCAGCGCGACCGAGTTGAACGAGTCCTTCGAAGCGGTCAAACGCCTGGGTCAGAACAATTTCAGCGACGCCGGGGTGTTCATCGAGAAGTACATCCAGCGTGCCCGTCATCTGGAAGTACAGGTGTTCGGCGACGGTCGCGGCGAGGTGATCGCCCTCGGCGTGCGTGATTGCTCGGTGCAGCGCCGCAACCAGAAAGTCCTCGAGGAAACCCCGGCGCCGAACCTGCCCGACGGCATGGCCGAGGGGCTGTGCGCCGCCGCGATCAAATTGGCCAAGGCAGTGAATTACCGCAGCGCCGGCACTGTGGAGTTTGTGTTCGACAGCGAGGCCCAACGCTTCTACTTCCTGGAAGTGAACACCCGTTTGCAGGTGGAACACGGTGTCACCGAACAGGTGTGGGGCGTCGATCTGGTGCGCTGGATGGTGCAACTGGCGGCCGGTGACCTGCCGCCGCTGAGCGATCTGGTACAAGGTTTGAAACCGCAGGGTCATGCGATTCAGGCGCGGTTATACGCGGAGGATCCGGGTCGGGATTTTCAACCGAGCCCCGGTTTGCTCACCGCGGTGAATTTCCCCGCCACCGATGGCAAACAGTTGCGCATCGACACCTGGGTCGAGGCTGGCTGCGAGATCCCGCCCTACTTCGACCCGATGATCGCCAAGGTCATCAGTTGGGCGCCGACTCGCGAAGAAGCCACTGCAGACCTGCATCAGGCGCTGGGTGCCAGCCTGCTCTACGGCGTGGAAACCAACCGCGACTACCTGCGGCAGATTCTGCTCGATGCGCCTTTCGCCAGCGGCCAGCCATGGACCCGTTGCCTGGAAAACCTGGTGTATCAGGCCAGCACGTTCGAGGTGCTCAGCGCTGGCACCCAGACCAGCGTGCAGGACTATCCCGGTCGCCTCGGTTACTGGGCGGTGGGTGTACCGCCGTCGGGTCCGATGGACAGTCGCGCGCTGCGTTTGGGCAACCGTTTGCTGGGCAACGAAGAAGGCGCCGCGGCGCTGGAAATCACCATGAGCGGGCCGTTGCTGCGCTTCAATTGCGAGGCGGTAGTAGCCGTGACCGGCGCGGCGATTCCATTGCTGCTCAACGGCGAAAGCGTACCGATGAACACTGCGTTGATGGTTCCGGCAGGCGCCACCCTGAGCCTCGGCACCATTGCCGGAGCCGGTGCCCGCAGCTATCTGTGCCTGCATGGCGGCCTGCAAGTGCCGGATTACCTGGGCAGCAAAAGCACCTTCACCCTCGGCCAGTTTGGTGGCCACGGTGGCCGCGCATTACGAGCCGGTGATGTATTGCACCTGCCAGCCCTGAATGACCACAGCGCCGGTCAGCAACTGGCTGAAGATCAGCTCACCGAACTGCCTGCGGTTCGGCGAATTCGAGTGATCTACGGCCCCCACGGCGCCCCGGAATATTTCACCGAAAACTACATCGGCACCTTCTTCGCCACGCAGTGGGAAGTGCATTTCAACTCCAGCCGTACGGGCGTGCGCCTGATCGGGCCAAAGCCGGAATGGGTGCGCGCCGACGGTGGTGAGGCCGGTTTGCATCCGTCGAACATCCACGACAATCCGTACGCGATCGGTGCGGTGGATTTTACCGGTGACATGCCGGTGATCCTCGGCCCGGATGGCCCGAGCCTCGGCGGGTTCGTGTGCCCGGTGACGGTGATCGAGGCGGATCTTTGGCAACTGGGGCAGCTCAAGGCGGGGGACAAGGTGCAGTTCTCCCCTGTCGACCTCATGACCGCCCGCACCCTGGCCTTGAAATGGACTCCCTCCTGTAGGAGTGAGCCTGCTCGCGATGACGGCATCACATCCGACATCTCTGTGACTGAAACACCGCAATCGCTAGCAGGCTCACTCCTACAGGGAATTGTGTCGCCTGTGGTATTGGATTTGGGGCAGGATGACACGCGGCTGGTGGCGAGGCTCTCGGGCGACACCCACCTGCTACTGGAAATCGGCGCCCCGGAACTGGACCTGGTTCTGCGCTTCCGCGCCCACGCCCTCATGCAGGCGCTGGAAAGCAAACACCTGCACGGCGTGATCGACCTGACGCCAGGCATCCGTTCGCTGCAGGTCCATTACCAACCCGAACAACTGCCGCTGTCCGACCTGCTAGGCATCGTCGCCGGCGAATGGGACGCCGTGTGCGCCGCCAAAGACCTGCAAGTACCGTCGCGCATCGTTCATCTGCCGCTGTCCTGGGATGACCCGGCGTGCCAGTTGGCCATCGAGAAATACATGACCACCGTGCGCAAGGACGCGCCATGGTGCCCGAGCAACCTGGAGTTCATCCGCCGCATCAACGACCTGCCGAACCTCGATGACGTGCAAAGCACGGTGTTCGACGCCAGCTACCTGGTGATGGGGCTTGGTGACGTCTACCTCGGCGCACCGGTCGCCACCCCGCTCGACCCGCGTCATCGCCTGGTCACCACCAAGTACAACCCGGCGCGCACCTGGACCGCGGAAAACTCGGTGGGCATCGGTGGCGCCTACATGTGCGTCTACGGCATGGAAGGCCCCGGCGGCTATCAGTTTGTCGGGCGCACGCTGCAGATGTGGAACCGCTACCGCGAAGTCGCAGCCTTCGATGGCAAACCGTGGTTGCTGCGGTTTTTCGACCAGATCCGTTTCTACCCGGTCAACGCCGACGAACTGCTGCGCATCCGCCGGGATTTCCCCCTCGGGCGCTTCGACCTGAACATCGAGCACAATCAATTGAACCTGGCGGATTACCAGGCCTTCCTGGCCCGGGAAGCCGAGACCATCGACGCGTTCCGCGATCAGCAAAAAGGCGCATTCAATGCCGAGCGCGAACGCTGGATCGCCAGCGGCCAGGCCCATTTCGACAGCGAAGAACCGGCCCCGGAGACGACCGAAGAGGCGCCGCTGGCCAGCGGCCAACAGAGCGTCGACAGCCACATCGCCGGCAACCTCTGGCAGGTTCAGGTCGAGGCCGGCAGCCGTGTCGAGGCCGGTGACGTGCTGGTGATCCTGGAGTCGATGAAGATGGAAATCCCCCTGCTCGCACCGATGGCCGGCGTGGTGCGCGAGATTCGCGTGCAACCGGGTTCGGCGGTGCGCGCCGGACAGCGCGTCGTGGTGCTGGAACTCGACTGAACCCATTTTGCCAAGGACTCATGCCATGAACATCAATCTGCAACTCGACGCCCTGCGCAGCGCCTACCGCGACGGCAGCCTCACCCCTCGGCAACTGTTGCCGAGCCTGCGGGAAAAAGCCGCAGCACTGAACCCGGACTATCACCTGTTCATCCACTTGCTCAGCGCCGAGGAGCTGGAACCTTACCTCGCCGCCCTCGACGGTCGCGCTCCCGACAGCCTGCCGCTGTATGGCGTGCCGTTCGCGATCAAGGACAACATCGACCTGGCGGGCATTCCGACCACGGCGGCGTGCCCGGCATTTGCCTATGTGCCGCAGCGTTCGGCGACCATCGTCGAGCAACTGCTGGCCCTCGGTGCGATCCCGCTGGGCAAGACCAATCTCGACCAATTCGCCACGGGGCTCAACGGCAGCCGCTCACCGTACGGCGCATGCCCCAACAGCGTGTTGCCGGAGTACCCGTCGGGCGGATCCAGTGCCGGTTCGTCGCTGGCGGTGGCGCTCGGGGTTGCGAGTTTTTCCCTTGGCACCGACACCGCCGGCTCCGGACGCGTGCCGGCGGCGTTGAACAATCTGGTCGGCCTGAAAGCCACCAAGGGCCTGATCTCGACGGCTGGCGTGGTACCGGCCTGTCGTACACTGGATTGCGTCACCACGTTCACCACCACCGCGCGGGAGGCCAGTCAGTTGCTGGCGCTCACTGCGCGCCTCGATCCACGGGACGAATACAGCCGCAGCAACCCGCTGTGGAACGACGGCTCGGCGTTCGGCACACCGCGGCCGTTCCGTTTCGGCGTGCCGCGCGCGCAGGACCTGCAATTTTTCGGTTGCCCTGAAGGCCCGCTATTGTTCGGTGATGCCATCGACCGCCTCAAGGCCTTGGGCGGCGAAGCGGTGGAACTGGATCTGTCGCCGTTTCTGGAGGCCGCCCGCTTGCTCTATGAAGGCCCGTGGGTAACCGAGCGCTACAGCGTGGCCGGTGAGTTGATGGCGCAAAACCCCGAGGCGGTGTTGCCCGTGATTCGCGCTGTATTGGCCAAGGCACCCGCCGTCGACGGCGTGCAAACCTTCCGCGCCCAATACCGACTGCAAGCGCTCAAAACCCTGTGCGACAACGCGCTGGAAGGCCTCGACTGTGTCGTCACGCCGACCATCGGCCGCCCGGTGACGCTGGCTGAACTCGAGGCCGAACCGGTGCTGCGCAATTCGGAACTGGGTTACTACACCAACTTCATGAACCTGCTCGACTACGCCGCTGTCGCCGTGCCCAGCGCCTTCATGGACAACGGCATGCCTTGGGGCGTGACGCTGTTCGGGCGGGCCTTCACCGATCAGTATCTGCTGAGCGTGGCGGACGCCTTACAGCGTCAGCAAGGCCTGGCCGCACCTGCCCCGGCGCCGGTTGCACGCCATGATCGGGCGCGGCTGGTGGTCTGCGGCGCGCACCTGGACGGGCTGGCGCTGAACTGGCAGCTCAAGCAGCGCGGCGCCCGCCTGGTGGAAACGACTTTCAGCTCGCCGGACTACCAATTCTATGCCCTTGCCAGCGGCCCGCCGTTTCGTCCGGGCATGGTCCGCGTGAAGGATGGCGGCGTGGCGATTGCGGTGGAAGTCTGGGAGTTGCCAAGCAGCGAGCTGGGTTCGTTCCTGACCGGGATTGCGGCGCCGCTGGGATTGGGCAAGGTACAACTGGCGGATGGTCGCTGGGAGAGCGGGTTTATCTGTGAGGCCTATGGACTGGAGGGCGCGGTGAATATCAGCCACTTTGGCGGCTGGCGGATGTACCTGAAAACACTGCTGTGATCTTTCGATTCGCTGGCAAGCCAGCTCCTACAGGGTGGACTGCCCCCAAAATGTTGGACGGTCTACTGCCACATGCCCACGGATTGAGTCCTGTACTCCACAGGGCTCAGTCCACCGAGCTTTGATTTGATCCGGTCATGATTGTAGTAACTGATGTACTCG
>NZ_JAHBDJ010000046.1:0-35978 GCF_019956375.1 Pseudomonas sp. GL-R-19
TCCACCTCCACCGCCGCCGCCAAATCCACCACCGCCGAAGCCGCCCCCGGATCCACCGGAGCCGCCCCGGCCGACAGGAAGGATACCGAGCATCTGGCACACAAAAACAGTCAGGATGAACAACATCAGCAAAAACACGAACAACCCGGGGTGGCGCGAAACGAAATCGTCCCCCGGATCGCCTCTGGATTCATACGCCGTGGAGGGTTCGTCCAAGGGGTTGCCGCCCAACACCAGCAGCATCGCCGCCACGCCGTCACTGATGCCCTTGCTGAAGTTGCCGGTCTTGAACGCCGGGGTGATGACCTGGTTGATGATCACCGAACTCTGGGCATCGGTCAGGCGATCCTCCAGGCCGTAGCCGACTTCGATGCGAAGTTTACGCTCGTCACGGGCGACGATCAGCAAGGCGCCGTTGTTCTTGTCCTTCTGTCCGATGCCCCAGTGGCGGCCGAGCCGGTAACCGAAGTCGGCGATGTCGGTGCCTTGCAAATCCGGCAAAGTCACTACCACAAGCTGCTCGCCGGTGGCTTGCTCATGGGCCTGAAGTTGCCGGGTGAGTTGCTCGCGCACCGATGGCTCGATCATCTGCGCGTTGTCGACCACCCGTCCGGTCAGCGCCGGGAAACTCAGCTCGGCCCGGGCCGTGATCGCCACCACCCACAACAACAGCAACAGGCCTGCTTTCAACACATGCATTGGCAACCTCTTGCGTAGTGACGCCGATGACCGCTGTTCAGAATTTGACCTCGGGAGCCTTTTCCGACCCCGGTGTGGCTTCGAAGGTCTCGCGCACCGGCAGGTCGCTGTACATCACGCTGTGCCACAGGCGACCGGGGAACGTGCGGATTTCGGTGTTGTATTTCTGCACCGCCAGGATGAAATCGCGCCGAGCCACGCTGATCCGGTTTTCGGTACCTTCCAGCTGCGATTGCAGGGCGAGGAAGTTCTGGTTGGCCTTCAGGTCCGGATATCGCTCGGAGACCACCATCAAACGACTCAAGGCGCCACTGAGCTGATCCTGAGCCTGCTGGTACTGCTTGAGTTTTTCCGGGTTGTCGAGGGTCGAGGCATCCACCTGGATCGACGTGGCCTTGGCTCGCGCTTCAATCACCGCGGTCAGGGTCTGTTCCTCATGTTTGGCGTACCCCTTGACGGTTTCCACCAGATTGGGAATCAGGTCGGCACGGCGCTGATACTGGTTCTGCACCTGGCCCCAGGCGGCCTTGGCCTGTTCGTCGAGGGTCGGGATATTGTTGATACCGCAGGCGGTCAGCAGCGTGGCCAGCATCAGTAGCGTGGCGACCTGCAGGCGCGAACGGTAGGTTGGACTTACATTCATCAGGTTGACGCTCCCTTGTACATGTCATGAAAAGACCGACCGTAAAACCTACTGAGCCGGCTTTGGGGCATAATCGCCCGCGCCTCTGGATTGCAACGGGCCGATGGGCTAAAAAGAGGCCCTGCGCGAAACCGCATCCGCCATCTTGCGGTCGTATCCTGGCTCTGGTTTTTTGAGCCGGCGCCCGAACAACAATAGACGCTCCCTAAATTTTGGCTGGCCGGCGTGTACATCGCCGTTTGGGCCCTTGAGAAAACTATTCATGAAGAAGCTGTGTTTGCTGGGCCTGTTCGTCAGCCTGGCCAGTCATAACGTATTGGCCGCCACGACCCCCGCACCCTTGGAGAACAAGGAAGCCTTCGTCAGCAACCTGATGAAGCAAATGACCCTCGATGAAAAAATCGGCCAGTTGCGCCTGATCAGCATCGGCCCGGAAATGCCGCGCGAAATGATCCGCAAGGAAATCGCGGCGGGCAACATCGGCGGTACGTTCAACTCGATCACCCGTCCGGAAAACCGGCCGATGCAGGACGCGGCCATGCGCAGCCGTCTGAAGATCCCGATGTTCTTCGCCTACGACGTGATCCACGGCCACCGCACCATTTTCCCGATCCCGCTAGCCCTGGCCTCGAGCTGGGACATGGACGCCATCGGCCTGTCCGGGCGCATTGCCGCCAAGGAAGCCGCGGCTGACAGCCTCGACATCACCTTCGCGCCGATGGTCGACATCTCTCGCGACCCGCGCTGGGGCCGTACTTCCGAAGGCTTCGGCGAAGACACCTACCTGGTGTCGCGCATTGCCGGCGTGATGGTCAAGGCGTTCCAGGGCACGGGTGCCAACGCGGCCGACAGCATCATGGCCAGCGTCAAGCACTTCGCCCTGTATGGCGCGGTCGAGGGTGGCCGCGACTACAACATCGTCGACATGAGCCCGGTCAAGATGTACCAGGACTATCTGCCACCGTACCGCGCCGCCATCGATGCCGGCGCTGGCGGGGTCATGGTCGCGCTGAACTCGATCAACGGCGTGCCGGCCACCGCCAACACCTGGCTGATGAACGACCTGCTGCGCAAGCAGTGGGGCTTCAAGGGCCTGGCGGTCAGCGACCACGGGGCGATCTTCGAGCTGATCAAGCACGGCGTTGCCGCCGACGGTCGCGAAGCGGCGAAGCTGGCGATCAAGGCCGGCATCCACATGAGCATGAACGACACCCTCTACGGCAAAGAGCTGCCAGGGCTGCTGAAGGCCGGCGAGATCCAGCAGAGCGACATCGACAATGCCGTGCGTGCGGTGCTCGGCGCCAAGTACGACATGGGCCTGTTCAAGGACCCGTACCTGCGCATCGGCAAGGCCGAGGACGATCCGGTCGACACCTACGCCGACAGCCGCCTGCACCGCGCCGAGGCCCGTGATGTGGCACGCCGCGGCCAGGTGCTGTTGAAAAACCGCAACGCAACCCTGCCACTGAAGAAGACCGCGAAAATCGCCCTGGTCGGCCCGCTGGCCAAGGCGCCCATCGACATGATGGGCAGTTGGGCTGCCGCCGGTAAGCCGGCGCAGTCGGTGACCCTGTTCGACGGCATGACCAACGCCCTGGGCGACAAATCGACACTGATCTACGCCCGTGGCGCCAACATCACCAGCGACCCGAAAATCCTCGGTTACCTGAACTTCCTCAACTTCGACGCCCCGGAAGTGGTGGATGACCCTCGCCCGGCGAACGTGCTGATCGACGAAGCGGTGAAAGCCGCCAAGGACGCTGACGTAGTGGTTGCTGCCGTCGGAGAGTCCCGTGGCATGTCCCACGAATCGTCGAGCCGCACCGATCTGAACATCCCGGAAAACCAGCGCGAGTTGATCCGAGCCCTGAAAGCCACCGGCAAGCCGCTGGTACTGGTGTTGATGAACGGCCGTCCACTGACGATCCTCGAAGAGAAAGAACAGGCGGACGCGATCCTGGAAACCTGGTTCACCGGCACCGAGGGCGGCAACGCCATCGCCGACGTGCTGTTCGGCGACTACAACCCGTCGGGCAAACTGCCGATCAGTATCCCGCGCTCGGTCGGCCAGATTCCGACCTACTACAACCACCTGACCATTGGCCGGCCGTTCACCCCGGGCAAACCGGGCAACTACACCTCGCAATATTTCGATGACACCACCGGTCCCCTGTACCCGTTCGGCTATGGCCTGAGCTACACCGAGTTCAGCCTGAGCGACATGGCCCTGTCGTCGACCACGCTGAACAAGACCGGCAAGCTCGACGCCAGCGTCACGGTGAAGAACACCGGCAAGCGAGATGGCGAAACCGTGGTGCAGTTGTACATCCAGGACGTGGCCGGCTCGATGATCCGCCCGATCAAGGAGCTGAGAAACTTCCAGAAAGTGATGATCAAGGCCGGCGAACAGAAGGTCGTGCACTTCACCATCACCGAGGACGACCTGAAGTTCTACAACTCCCAGCTCAAATACGCGGCGGAGCCAGGCAAGTTCAACGTGCAGATTGGCCTGGATTCCCAGGACGTGACGCAGCAGAGTTTTGAGTTGCTCTAAACCCCACTCCCCCCTGTAGGAGCTGGCTTGCCAGCGAAAGCGGTCTGTCATTCGACACAGTGTCGACTGACCCGACGCCTTCGCTGGCAAGCCAGCTCCTACAGGGGTTTCAGGGTGTTCGGAAGATCGGGTTCAACCCCTTCGATCCAGCAGATTCACCACCACCCGATCCACCCATCCCCACACCCGCTGCTTGACCCGACGCCACAATGGCCGACGCTTCCACTCCTCCAGACTGACTTGCTGGCTCAGGGCGAAATCGTGCTCGAAACTCGCAGCCACCGACCGGGTCAACCCGGGGTCCAGCGCTTCCAGATTGGCTTCCAGGTTGAAGCGCAGATTCCAGTGATCGAAGTTGCACGAGCCGATGCTCACCCAGTCATCGATCAAGACCATTTTCAAGTGCAGGAAACACGGCTGGTACTCGAAGATCTTCACCCCGGCCCTGAGCAGTCGCGGGTAGTAACGATGCCCGGCGTAGCGCACGGACGGGTGATCGGTACGGGGGCCGGTCAGCAGCAACCGCACATCGATGCCCCGGGCAGCCGCCCGGCGCAGGGAACGGCGGACTTTCCAGGTCGGCAAAAAGTACGGCGTGGCCAGCCAGATTCGTCGCTGGCCGCTGTTCAACGCGCGCACCAGCGATTGCAGAATGTCCCGGTGTTGGCGGGCGTCGGCATAGGCCACCCGGCCCATGCCCTCGCCCATCGATGGCACCCGCGGCAGGCGCGGCAAGCCAAAATGCGAGGCCGGTCGCCAGGCGCGGCGATGGCGGTTGGCAATCCACTGACGATCGAACAGCAACTGCCAGTCGAGCACCAGTGGCCCGGTGATTTCCACCATCACCTCATGCCATTCGCTGACATCTTCCCCCGGGGTCCAGAACTCATCAGTGACACCGGTGCCGCCGACGACCGCCAGGCTCTGATCCACCAGCAACAATTTGCGGTGATCGCGATAGAAGTTGCCGACCCAACGCCGCCAGCTCAGGCGATTGTAAAAACGCAGCTCCACGCCGGCAGCCGTCAGCCGCTGACGCGAGGTCAGGGTGAAGGCGAGGCTGCCATAGTCATCGAACAGGCAGCGCACTCGCACACCGCGCTCGGCGGCCTGCACCAATGCCTGGACCATGGCTTCGGCACAGGCGCCCGCTTCCACCAGATACAGCTCCAGCTCGACCTGTTCTTCGGCGCGGGCAATCGCCACCAGCATGCGCGGGAAAAACTGCGGACCATCGACCAGCAGTTCGAAGTGGTTGCCTTCACGCCAGGGAAAAATCGCTCCGGCCATGTCAGCGCGCCGTGAAAATCAGCACCGCACCCACCGGCACCGACAGACTGATCGCCGAGAGGCCGGCCATTTTGCGTAACGTTTCCAACCCTGGAGCCAAATCAAAATCCTCGGCGTTGATCACCAACGGTTCGAGGGTCACCACCTGAAAGCGCCGGTCATCGAGACGGGTTGCCAGCAACTGTGCGTTGTATTCGTGTTGCTTGCCATGCAGGTCGACGGTCAGTGGCAGGCGCAATTCCAGCTGTGCGCCGGGAGCGAGATCGTTGATCGGGCGCAGATCGATTTTCGTGGTGATCATGGCGTCGGGAAACCTGTCGATCTGGAACAGTTCCTTGCGCATGCGCTCATCACGCAACGGGATGCCGCTGTTGATCGACTCCAGCTCGACTTCGACCTGCGCCAGTCCTTCGGGATCGACCTTGCCGTGCAGCACCAGAAAGCGCTGCACTTCGCAGACATTGGCATTTTTGGTGCTGACGAATGACAGACGCGAGGACTCGCCATCCAGGTACCAATCGGCACGGGCCGACAACGCGGCACCGGCCAACAACAGGAAAGCCAGGGATTGAAGGGTGGAGCGCTTGAACATAGAGACTCGTGGGGCAGATAAACCTGTGCTGAACCTTAACCGGCCTTCAGCGCATTGCAAGCTATCCGTTACACCCCCGCTACAAAAGCCCTCCCCTCACCCAGGCACTTCATCGTACTCACGGCTGCAAGCGACAGCCCTGGCGCTCGCCGGTCCACACGGCGCTGTTGCTGCGGCCCATGCCGCTGACCGTTACGCGCTTGTCGGTAGCGTCATCGGTAAAGCCGCTGGCGGGCAGCCACTGCTTCACATAACCGTGGCAGTACTCGGCGTCGTTGTTCATCACGTAGCGGCACGAACAGTATTCCTTGGCGGTGTAGGCGCTGATGATGTCGGGGAACGCCCACAGCGCCACCCGCTCGTGCCAGATCCAGCCGAGCAAGGCGATCAACAGGATCAGCAATAGAGAACCGAGCGGTCGACGACGAATGAAACCGGTCATGGCTGCACCTTCCCGGCAAAGGCCTTGAGCGCGAGCTGGAGCAATTGGTTGTGCCGGTAGCTGCCGTCGCGGTCATCGCCATAGCGGACGATCACCAGGTGTTCGCTGGGGATCACATACATTGCCTGCCCCCAATGACCCAATGCGGCGAAGGTGTCGGCGGGGGCATCGGGCCAGGGTCGTGCCGCGCCCTCGACGGCTCGATTGAGCCACCATTGGCCGCCGGGGACGGCATCGTCTTCGTGTGCGTGATAGTGAGCGAACGGCTCGCGGTTGAACGCCACCCAATCCTTGGGCAATAGCTGCTTGTCTCCCCAACGACCTTCGCGAGCCATCAACAGACCGACCCGGGCCAGGTCCCGTGCAGTGAGGTAGGCATAGGACGACGCGACGAAAGTGCCCGTGGCATCGGTTTCCCAGATCGCGTGGCGAATGCCCAGCGGTTCGAACAATGCAGTCCACGGAAAGTCGGGATAACGACCGGGACCGACGATGGTTTTCAGCGCGGCGGACAGCAGGTTGCTGTCACCGCTGGAGTAGCGGAACGCCTGGCCTGGCGCCGCATAAGCATCATGGGCCGCAGTGAACGCGGCCATGTCGTGGTGACCACGGGTGTAGAGCATGGCCACCACCGAAGACTTCAGCGGTGCGTATTCGTAGTCTTCTTGCCAATCCAGGCCCGAGGCCCAGTGCAGCAGGTCGGCCATGGTCATGTCGGGGTGTTTTTGCAGGGGCGGATAAAACTTCGCCACTGGGTCGCCGAGCTTGAACAAGCCTTCGCCGTAGGCCACGCCGAGGATCGTGGCCATCAGGCTCTTGCTGATCGACCAGATCAGGTGCGGCGTCTCGGCCGTCGTCGGACCGGCGTAGCGTTCGTAGATCAACTGGCCGTCGCGAATGACCAACAAGGCATCGGTGCGAATGCCCTGGCGGGTGGTGTCATCACGGGATGGGAAAGCGTAGGCCTCCAAGGCTTGAAGCGCCGGGCCCGTCGGCGTCGGGGTGGTCGGCCATTGCTCGGCGGGCCAGTTTTCGGCTTGGGCCGTGAAGCTGAGCAACAGCAGGAAAATCAGGAACAAGCCTTTGGGCATGGCGGGGGCTCACAGGGAATAACCGGGTCAGCCTAGTCCAGTTAAATGACACTCACGCGACCCTTACCCTTGGAGCTGCCGAAGGCTAGGGCCGCGTTCGGACGATCTTTTGATTTTGCTCTTTGGCCATACCGAAAAGAACAGGATCAAAAGATCGCAGCCTTCGGCAGCTCCTACCCGGAATCGTCAGAGGTCTGCCAATGCCTTGGCCAACCGCTTGCCCCGCGCCCCGGCCGCCAAATCCATCACCGCCTGATCCCGCTGCCACATCGTCGCCCACTCCGCAGGCCCTCCGGCCAACGCCTCATTGACCTCAGCCTTGAGCCCTTCGAACTGTGCAAACAACCCGCCAAGCAACACATGCCCGGCCGGATGGGTCGGTGGCTGGCGGCTGGTTTCCGCGCACCCCGCCAACAACCCCAGCAAGCGCAATTGCAAGCCTTGCGGCCAATCGCATTCCTGGCTAATGCCATACAACCACGCCGACATGGCGCTCAGCACATAGATGTCTTCCAGGGTGCGGAATGGTTTGACATAGGCATCCCAGCCGTCCCCGGCGAGCAATTCGCACAAGGCATTGTCCAGAAACAATCGGCCATGACTGATGTCCGGCATCAACGGGATCGGCGCCAGTTTTTCCACCCGCACACCCGGCTCATCACGATAGATCACCGCCAGGCTCAAGCGCGGATCGGAGCCAGGCTCCTCGCTGCGCGCTGCCACCAGCAGCCAGTCGGCGGCATCGCCTGCGGTGACGAAATCCTTGCGTCCGCTCAGACGCAAACCGCTCAGTCGGGTTTGCATGTCGGCCGGGCGCAGGCTGCGCTTTTCGGTGGCGCACAGCGCACCGAGGCTCAGCGGCGCACTCGGCCAAAGCATGCGCAATGCCGCTTGATAGCCCACCAGAAACGCCAGTCCCGGTGTCGCCATCAACCGCCCGCCAAGCACGGCCAATTCGAACGGCGAGACCGTGCCCAACTGCTGCAACAAGGTCGCGAAACCTTCAGCCAGATCCGGGTTGGCGGGCAAGCGATCACGGCGGTTCAACAGGGTTTGCCAGGGCATAAGAGGCTCCTCGAGGGCTGTCATATAAGCATCACCAAAGCTTAATGGCGATGACACCGGGGCTACATAGCCTGACTTTGCACAACACGGCTAGACAAAGAAAGTCGATTCGCTGTAGCCCAAAGACAGGTGAGCAGCCCGCACGGAGATTCGCCATGACTCAGATCGCCCGCATCAGCGACACCGGCAACGAACGCCGCCTGCAAGCCGAACGCCTGGTGGGCGCCGAGGCGTTGCAGGAAGCCCAGGCCTTGCGCTTCAACGTGTTCAGCGGCGAATTCAACGCCAGGCTCAAGGGTGCTGAACTGGGTCTGGACATGGACGACTACGACGTTCACTGCGCCCACATCGGCGTGCGCGACCTGAACACCGGGCGTCTGGTGGCGACCACACGTTTGCTCGACCACACGGCTGCCAGCAGCCTGGGCAAGTTCTACAGCGAAGAAGAATTCAGCCTCCACGGCCTGGTGCACCTGCAAGGCCCGATCCTGGAAATCGGTCGCACCTGCGTCGACCCGGCCTACCGCAACGGCGGCACCATCGCCGTGCTCTGGGGCGAACTGGCCGAAGTCCTGAACCAGGGCGGCTATAGCTATCTGATGGGTTGCGCGAGCATTCCAATGCAGGATGGTGGCGTGCAGGCCCACGCCATCATGCAGCGTCTGCGCGAACGCTACCTGTGCACCGAACACCTGCGCGCCGAGCCGAAAAACCCGCTGCCAAGCCTGGACATCCCGTCGAACGTGATCGCCGAAATGCCACCGCTGCTCAAGGCCTACATGCGCCTGGGCGCGAAGATCTGCGGCGAGCCATGCTGGGACGAAGACTTCCAGGTCGCCGACGTGTTCATTCTGCTCAAGCGCGACGAACTCTGCCCGCGCTACGCCAAACACTTCAAGGCGGCTGTCTGATGAGCCGGTTGCGGGTGTACGCGCGAATCGCGCGAGTGCTGTTGGTGGTGATGCTGGGCCTGGGCATGGCCAGCGTGTTCGGGGTGTTCGAGCGCCTGGGCATGGCCCATTCGATGGCGCGTCGCCAGCGCTGGTCGCGTTTTTTCATGGCCCGCCTGAGCAACGCCCTGCCCTTTGACGTGACCGTCCACGGCGAGCTGCCGAAGGCCCCGATGCTCTGGGTCAGCAACCACGTGTCCTGGACCGACATCCCGCTGCTGGGCATGCTCACGCCGCTGTCGTTCCTGTCCAAGGCCGAAGTCCGTACCTGGCCAGTAGCCGGCTGGTTGGCGGCCAAGGCCGGCAGCCTGTTTATCCGCCGTGGCTCGGGTGACAGCCAGTTGATCCGCAAGCAGATGACCCGTCACCTGGAACAGGCACACCCACTGCTGATGTTCCCGGAAGGCACCACCACCGATGGCCGTTCGCTGCGTACCTTCCATGGTCGCCTGCTGTCCGCCGCCATCGATTCCGAAGTGGCGATGCAGCCGGTAGCGATTCGTTATGTGCGTGACGGCGAGCCTTGCGCGCTGGCGCCGTTCATTGGCGACGATGATCTGCTCTCGCACTTGATGCGTCTGTTCACCAACGACCGTGGCGGTGTGGAGATCCATCTGCTCAAGCCAATCGCTTGCGAAGGTCGGGAACGCGCGGCGCTGGCGTTCGAGGCGCAGCAGGCGGTGCAGAAGGTTTTGTTTGGTGAGATTGTCGAACCGCAACGAGCACCAATGCGCCCCGCTATCGCAGCGTAAACACACATCCCCTGTGGGAGCGAGCCTGCTCGCGAATGCGGTGCGACAGCCAACGATAATGTTGGATGTGATGGCCCCTTCGCGAGCAGGCTCGCTCCCACATTTGGGTTTTATGGTGTTGGATAGTTCCGGGCAAAATCCTGCAGCTGCGGATAGAACAACCTGAAGTCCTCGCTCAACGGTTCATACAACCGCCGCAATTCCTGCATCGCCGGCGCCAGCTCTTCCGGCCGGGTCAAGCGCCGCGAGATCCCGCGCAACACTTGCTCCAGCACTTCGAATTCCTGATACGAGCCCAACCAGTCATTGGCCACCATGTGCGGCGCTATCTTCGCCAGCCGCTCCGGCAATTGCCGTTCGCTGGACAGCACCCGGTAAACGTCCGAGGTGAACAACGCCAGGGGCCGGTCGGCATACAACGTCCAGTCCCGGGCCAGGCAGTGGTCGAAAAACACGTCGAGCACGATCCCCGCATAGCGACGACGGGTCAGGGAAAAACGCGACAACGCGACGTCCACCAGCGGATGGCGATCGGTGAACACGTCGATGCTGCGGTGCAGCTGGATAGCCCCCTCGATTTCCGGAGCGAACTGCCCTTGCAGCCGTCCCTTGACGAAATCGCCATACAGACTGCCGAGCAATTGACCGGGACGCTGACCACCGAGGTGAAGATGTGCGAGATAGTTCATGGGCGCAGCTTAGCACTGCCCTCTTGTCTTGTTACACTCACCATATCGCTATAACTCGATATACCGAAATGTGAGCGGGTCAGAGCCAAATCATATTTGTATATCGCGAAATACCGATTTAAAGTTCGCCTCATCGCGATATAGCGTTTTACACATCACGAGCCCACATCATGACCATGAATTTCGACGAAATAATAAAAGCCTTGGCGCACCCGGTACGGCGAGACATTCTGCGCTGGCTCAAGGACCCGACCGTCGAATTCCCTGACCAGTCCCATAGCAACGAGCACGGCGTTTGCGCCGGGCAGATCGATCAACGTTGCGGCCTGTCGCAGTCCACGGTGTCCGCACACCTGGCGACCCTGCAACGCGCCGGCCTGATCAGCAGCCGCAAAGTCGGCCAGTGGCATTTCTTCAAACGCAATGAGGAAACCATCCAGGAGTTCCTCAAAACCTTCAGTAAAGAGCTCTGACCCTGAGAACGCCCCCAACGTCAGCCAGCCGAAAAGGAATTGAACAATGCCCCTCTCGCTACTCATCCTGGCCTTGAGCGCCTTCGCCATCGGCACCACCGAGTTCGTCATCATGGGCCTGCTGCCCAACGTGGCGGCTGACCTCGGTGTGTCGATTCCCGGTGCCGGCTGGCTGGTGACCGGTTACGCCCTGGGCGTGGCCATCGGCGCACCATTCATGGCGCTGGCCACCGCCCGACTGCCGCGCAAGGCCGCCCTGGTGGCGTTGATGGGCATCTTCATTGTCGGCAACCTGCTCTGCGCAGTGGCCGGCGACTACAACGTGCTGATGTTCGCCCGTGTGGTCACCGCCCTGTGCCATGGCGCCTTCTTCGGTATCGGTTCAGTCGTAGCCGCCGGCCTGGTGCCTGCGAACAAACGCGCTTCGGCCGTGGCCCTGATGTTCACCGGCCTGACCCTGGCCAACGTCCTCGGCGTACCGCTGGGCACCGCCCTCGGTCAGGCAGCCGGCTGGCGTTCGACCTTCTGGGCCGTGACCGTGATCGGTGTGATCGCACTGATCGGTTTGATCCGCTTCCTGCCGGCCAAGCGCGATGAAGAAAAACTCGACATGCGCGCCGAACTGGCCGCACTCAAGGGCGGCGGTATCTGGCTGTCCCTGAGCATGACCGCGCTGTTCGCCGCCTCGGTGTTCACCCTGTTCACCTACATTGCGCCGCTGCTGGGCGAAGTCACCGGCGTCTCGCCCCGTGGCGTGACCTGGACCCTGATGCTCATCGGCCTGGGCCTGACGGTCGGCAACATCATCGGCGGCAAGCTGGCCGACAAAGGCATGGCCGCGACGCTGATCGGCGTGTTCATCACCATGGCCGTGGTGTCCACCGTGCTGACCTGGACCAGCGTCGCGCTGATCCCGACCGAAATCACCCTGTTCCTCTGGGCCACCGCGTGCTTCGCCGCGGTACCGGCGCTGCAAGTGAACGTGGTGACCTTCGGCAACGCCGCACCGAACCTGGTGTCGACCCTGAATATCGGCGCTTTCAACATCGGCAACGCCCTGGGTGCCTGGGTCGGCGGTAGCGTGATCGCACACGGCTTCGGCCTGACCAGCGTGCCGCTCGCCGCAGCCGCACTGGCGGTACTCGCCCTGCTGGTGACCCTGATTACTTTCCGTCAGAGCGGCAATCCCGATCTGGCTCCCGTTACTAATTGATCTTCAAAAGAGAGCTACTAAATGACGACTATTTTCGATCCGATCAAACTGGGCGACCTCGAGTTGGCCAACCGCATCATCATGGCGCCACTGACCCGCTGCCGCGCCGACGAAGGTCGCGTACCCAACGCGCTGATGGCCGAGTACTACGTACAGCGCGCTTCGGCAGGCCTGATCCTCAGCGAGGCCACCTCGGTGACGCCGATGGGCGTCGGCTACCCGGACACCCCGGGCATCTGGTCCAATGATCAGGTGCGTGGCTGGTCCAACGTGACCAAGGCGATCCATGGCGCGGGCGGCAAGATCTTCCTGCAACTGTGGCACGTGGGTCGCATTTCCCACGGTTTGTACCTGAACGATGAAGCCCCGGTCGCCCCGAGTGCCATCCAGCCCAAAGGCCACGTCAGCCTCGTTCGTCCGTTGGCCGACTTCCCGGTGCCGCGCGCCCTGGAAACCGCTGAAATCGCCGATATCGTCGACGCTTACCGTGTCGGCGCCGAGAACGCCAAGGCGGCCGGCTTCGACGGTGTGGAAATCCATGCCGCCAACGGTTACCTGCTCGACCAGTTCCTGCAAAGCAGCACCAACCAGCGCACCGACAACTACGGCGGCGCCCTGGAAAACCGTGCTCGCCTGCTACTGGAAGTGACTGACGCGGCGATCGAAATCTGGGGTGCCGGCCGTGTGGGCGTACACCTGTCGCCACGCGCCGACCTGCATGACATGGGCGACGACAACCTGGCCGAAACCTTCACCTACGTCGCTCGCGAACTGGGCAAGCGTGGCATCGCCTTCATCTGCTCGCGGGAGAAAGAAGGTGCCGACAGCCTCGGCCCTCAACTCAAGGAAGCCTTCGGCGGCCCTTACATTGCCAACGAGCGTTTCACCAAGGACAGCGCCAACGCGTTGCTCGCCAGTGGCAAGGCCGATGCAGTCGCCTTCGGCGTACCTTTCATTGCCAACCCTGACCTGCCAGCGCGTTTGCAGGCTGACGCGCCGCTGAACGACGCGCGCCCGGAACTGTTCTACGCCAAGGGCCCGGCCGGTTACATCGACTACCCGACGCTGTAATCAGCAACCGTTGAAACGCAAAAGCCCCGACTTGAAAGAGCCGGGGCTTTTTGTTATCTGGACGGTTAACACTATCCACACTGTAGGAGCGAGCTTGCTCGCGATGGTCGTTAACGATAACGCGTGGTTACTGGTTAAACGCGACGCTATCGAGTCCATCGCGAGCAAGCTCGCTCCTACAGGGGCAATAGGTGGCCTTCTCACAGACTCGACACAAAATTCCTACAAATTACTGAGCTTGCTACCTGTCCACCTGCCGAGTGTAAGTATATAAAAGCACCCCATTGTCGGAGGGCGCGTGAAGAACTGTTCATCTTCGGTTTCAATGGTTGACACACAAGGCGCCAATTACGCATTTTGCTTTATTTACGCAGGCTGGGGCTGAAGCGCAACAGATCCAGCCCGGTGTCGACCCAACGCTCGGCTTCGGCGTGCAATTGAAAACTGTCCGGGGCCAGCAACCACTGGTACAGGATGCCATCAATAAAAGCGTGCAAGCTGATGGCGGCGCGGGCGGTGTCGAGGTTTTCCGGCAACTGGCCGCGATTCACCGCATTACTCAGGGCCAGGCCGATCCGCACATTGCATTCGAGGCTGGCTGACACCCGTTGTTGGCGCAGGTCGCACATTTCATCGGTGAATTCACACTTATGAAAAAGAATCTCATTGATGCGGCGGGTTTTCGGGTCCAGCGCAATTTGATGAAACAAATGAATCAACAGTTTGCGCATGCAGCCCAGGGGATCGAGTTCGTCTTCGCTCTCGCTGGCCTTGGCCATTTCTTCCAGCGGCTCATGCAAGGTGTCGAGCATGGCCTGCACCAGGTCCGCCTTGTTGCTGAAGTGCCAGTAAATGGCCCCTCGAGTGACACCGGCCAGGGTCGCGATGTCCGCCAGGGTCGTGCGCGCCACGCCTCGCTCGAAAAAGGCCTTTTCGGCCGCCTCGAGAATTTGTGCGCGGGTTTCCTGAGCTTCCTCTTTGGTACGACGGACCATGGCAGTACAACCTCAATCGGGGTGCTTCAGCGATGTCTGAATATCAGCTGAATAAAAAGTGGGGCGAACGTTCTGGGGGGGCGTCCCCAGCCTGCATTTCCAACCGTTCAACGGCTTGTGTAACGACGTTGATACGCAGCCTGGGTATTTACAAACAGCCATGTACGTAAGTATATTCATTAGCAAGCTACTTATCCACTCGGTAACCATTTTTCAACCTTCCACCTTTCTAGTGCGCTCCTTGCGCGCCTGACCCGAGGATTTTCATGCAATTCAAGCCAGCTGTTACCGCTCTGGTCGCCGCCGTCGCCCTGGCATCGCTGCTCAGCGGATGCAAAAAGGAAGAGGCAGCACCGGCCGCCCCACCGCCTCAGGTCGGCGTCGTGACTCTGCAACCGCAAGCTTTCACCCTGACGTCCGATCTGCCTGGTCGGACCAGTGCGTACCGCATTGCCGAAGTCCGTCCTCAGGTCAACGGCATCATTCTCAAGCGCTTGTTCAAGGAGGGTAGCGACGTCAAGGCCGGCCAGCAGCTCTATCAGATCGATCCGTCAATCTATGAAGCCACGCTCGCCAGCGCCGAAGCCAACCTGCGTTCGACCAAATCGATTTCCGACCGCTACAAGCAACTGGTCGACGAACAAGCGGTAAGCCGTCAGGAATACGACACCGCCTTGGCCAACCGCCTGCAATCGGAAGCCGCACTGCAAACTGCCCAGATCAATGTGCGCTACACCAAGGTCAATGCCCCGCTGACCGGCCGCATCGGCCGCTCCTCGGTGACCGAAGGCGCACTGGTGAGCAATGCTCAGGTCGATGCGATGGCGGTGATTCAGCAAATCGACCCGATCTACGTCGACGTGACGCAGTCCTCGGTCGAGCTGTTGCAACTGCGCCGTGAGCTGGAAAGCGGTCGCCTGCAAAAGGCTGGCGATAACGCAGCCTCGGTCAAGCTGACCCTCGAAGACGGCAGCGAGTACAAGCTGGATGGCAAGCTGGAGTTCTCCGAAATCTCGGTTGACCAGACCACCGGCTCCGTCACCCTGCGCGCGATTTTCCCGAACCCTGATCACACCCTTCTGCCAGGCATGTTCGTGCACGCCAAATTGCTGACCGGAGTGAACAGCGCGGCGATCCTGGCCCCGCAGCAAGGCGTGACTCGTGACCTCAAAGGCACCCCGACCGCTCTGGTCGTCGGCCCGGACAACAAGGTCGAACTGCGTCAACTCAAGGCCAACCGCACTGTCGGTAACCAATGGCTGATCGAAGATGGCCTGAAGGCCGGCGATCGCCTGATTACCGAAGGTCTGCAATTCGTCAAACCTGGCATCGAAGTCAAGACCAGTGAAGCGACCAACGTAGCCGTAAGGAACCCGGCCCCCGCCCAGGTAGCTGATAAAGCCTCCGGCGGCGAAGGGGAGTAAACCATGTCGAAATTTTTTATCGACCGTCCGATTTTCGCCTGGGTAATTGCCTTGGTGATCATGTTGGTCGGGGCACTATCGATCCTCAGACTGCCGATCAACCAGTACCCGAGCATTGCGCCTCCAGCGATCGCCATCTCCGTGGCCTACCCGGGTGCTTCGGCGCAAACGGTACAGGACACCGTGGTTCAGGTGATCGAGCAACAGCTCAACGGTATCGACCACCTGCGTTATGTCTCGTCGGAAAGTAACTCCGACGGCACCATGACCATTACCGCGACCTTCGAGCAAGGCACCAACTCCGATACCGCGCAGGTTCAGGTCCAGAACAAGCTGAACCTGGCCACCCCACTGCTGCCGCAAGAAGTGCAACAGCAGGGTATCCGCGTCACCAAGGCGGTGAAGAACTTCCTGTTGGTGATCGGCGTGGTGTCGCGTGACGGCAGCATGACCAAGGACGACCTGTCCAACTACATCGTGTCGAACATGCAGGACCCGATCTCGCGGACCGCCGGTGTCGGCGACTTCCAGGTGTTCGGTTCCCAGTACGCCATGCGTATCTGGCTCGACCCGGCCAAGTTGAACAACTACAACCTGACGCCGATCGACGTCAGAACCGCCATCGCTGCGCAAAACGTCCAGGTGTCGTCCGGCCAGCTCGGCGGCCTGCCGGCCCTGCCCGGCACCCAGTTGAACGCGACGATCATCGGCAAGACCCGCCTGCAGACCGCGGAGCAATTCGACAAGATCCTGCTCAAGGTCAACAAGGACGGTTCCCAGGTTCGCTTGAAAGATGTTGCCGAAGTCGGTCTGGGGGGTGAGAACTACAGCATCAACGCCCAGTTCAACGGCGCCCCGGCTTCCGGTCTGGCGGTGAAACTGGCCACCGGTGCCAACGCTCTGGATACCGCCAAAGCCCTGCGCACGACCATCGACAGCCTCAAACCGTTCTTCCCGCAAGGGATGGAAGTGGTGTTCCCGTATGACACCACGCCGGTAGTAACGGAATCGATCAAGGGCGTGGTTCACACCCTGGTCGAAGCGGTCGCCCTGGTGTTCCTGGTGATGTTCCTGTTCCTGCAGAACTTCCGTGCCACCATCATCACCACGATGACCGTGCCGGTGGTATTGCTCGGTACGTTCGGGATCCTCGCGGCAGCCGGTTTCAGCATCAACACCCTGACCATGTTCGGTATGGTGCTGGCCATCGGCTTGCTGGTGGACGACGCCATCGTCGTGGTGGAAAACGTCGAACGGGTGATGAGCGAAGAAGGCCTGTCACCCAAGGAAGCCACCAAGAAATCCATGGGCCAGATCCAGGGCGCACTGGTCGGTATCGCCCTGGTGCTGTCGGCGGTGCTGCTGCCAATGGCGTTCTTCAGCGGTTCCACCGGTGTGATCTACAAGCAGTTCTCGATCACCATCGTCTCGGCCATGGCCCTGTCGGTTCTGGTTGCGCTGATCTTCACCCCGGCGCTTTGCGCGACCATGCTCAAGCCGATCCGCAAAGGCGAGCACGGCGTACCGAAGCGCGGTTTCTTTGGCTGGTTCAACCGCAACTTCGACCGCGGCGTACGCAGCTACGAGCGTGGCGTGGGCAACATGCTTGCGCAAAAGGCCCCGTACCTGCTGGCCTACCTGATCATCGTCGTCGGCATGATCTGGCTGTTCACCCGTATTCCAACGGCGTTCCTGCCTGAAGAGGACCAGGGTGTCCTGTTCGCCCAGGTGCAAACCCCGGCCGGTTCGACATCCCAGCGTACCCAGGTGGTCGTGGACGAAATGCGTGAATTCCTGCTGCGTCCGGGCAAGGATGGCGGCGAAGGCGATGCGGTGAACTCGGTGTTTACCGTGACCGGCTTCAACTTCGCCGGCCGTGGCCAGAGTTCGGGCATGGCGTTCATCATGCTCAGACCGTGGGATGAGCGTAACGCCGACAACAACGTGTTCAAGGTGGCGGCCCGTGCCCAGCAGCACTTCTTCACCTTCCGCGATGCCATGGTGTTCGCCTTCGCGCCACCGGCGGTACTGGAACTGGGTAACGCCACCGGTTTCGACGTGTTCCTGCAGGACCGCGCCGGTATCGGCCACGAAAAACTGATGGCCGCGCGTAACCAGTTCCTCGGTATGGCCGCACAAAGCAAGATTCTGGCTCAGGTGCGTCCGAACGGCCTGAACGACGAACCGCAATACCAGCTGGAAATCGATGACGAGAAGGCCAGTGCCCTGGGCATTACCATCGCCGACATCAACAACACCCTGTCGATTGCCTTGGGCAGTAGCTACGTCAACGACTTCATCGACCGTGGTCGGGTGAAAAAGGTGTACGTGCAAGGCCAGCCAGGCGCTCGAATGGGCCCTGAAGACCTGCAGAAGTGGTACGTGCGCAATCGCGTCGGCACCATGGTTCCGTTCTCGGCGTTCGCCAAGGGCGAGTGGATCTACGGCTCGCCGAAACTGGCCCGTTACAACGGCGTGGAAGCGATGGAAATCCTCGGTGCCCCGGCGCCAGGCTATTCCACCGGTGAAGCCATGGCCGAAGTCGAAGCCATTGCCAAGAAACTGCCGGCGGGTGTCGGTATTTCCTGGACCGGCCTGTCGTACGAAGAACGTCTGTCCGGTTCGCAAGCACCAGCGCTGTATGCCCTGTCGCTGCTGATGGTGTTCCTGTGCCTGGCGGCGTTGTATGAAAGCTGGTCGATTCCGATCGCGGTGATGTTGGTGGTGCCGCTGGGGATCATCGGTGCATTGATGGCCACCAGCCTGCGCGGTTTGTCCAACGACGTGTACTTCCAGGTAGGTCTGTTGACGACTATCGGTCTGGCGGCAAAAAACGCCATCCTGATTGTCGAATTTGCCAAGGAGCTGCACGAACAAGGGCGTAGCCTGCGCGATGCGGCAATCGAAGCCAGTCGCATGCGTCTGCGACCGATCATCATGACCTCGCTCGCCTTCGTTCTGGGTGTGGTACCACTGGCGATATCCACCGGCGCGGGCTCCGGTAGCCAGCATGCAATCGGCACCGGTGTGATTGGCGGTATGATCACGGCCACTGTGCTGGCGATTTTCTGGGTCCCGCTGTTCTTCGTCACCGTGTCGTCCATAGGCCAGCGTAAAATCGCCGACCAGGATGACGCCATTGAAACTCCTCAAGAGGCTGGCTAATGAGCAAGTCGCTACTCTCCCTGGCAGTCGCCGCCTTCGTGCTCGGTGGCTGCTCGCTGATACCTGATTATCAGCAGCCCGAAGCGCCGGTGGCGGGCCAATACCCGCAGGGCCCGGCGTACTCGCCGGCCCAGGCACCGGCGCAAGCGGCTGCCGAGCAAGGCTGGAAGCAGTTTTTCCATGATCCGGCGCTGCAACAGCTGATTCAGGTTGCCCTGGAAAACAACCGTGACCTGCGTGTCGCAGCCCTGAACATCGACGCGTTTGCGGCTCAATACCGCATCTCCCGTGCCGATCTGTTCCCGGCCGTCTCGGCCAACGGCACCGGCAGCCGTCAGCGCGTTCCGGCTGACGCTTCGCAGACCGGCCAGACCGGCATCGTCAGTTCCAACTCGGCCACGGTCGGGGTCAGCGCCTACGAACTCGACCTGTTCGGTCGGGTCCGCAGCCTGAACGAAGAAGCGTTGCAGAAGTACTTCGCCACTGAAGAAGGTCGCCGCAGCACGCAGATCAGCCTGGTGGCCAGTGTGGCCAACGCCTACCTGACCTGGCAGGCGGACAAGGAACTGTACAAGCTGACCCAGGACACCCTGGCCACCTTCGAGGAGAGCTATAAGCTCACCGCTCGCAGCAACGAAGTCGGGGTCGCCTCGGCCCTGGACCTGGCACAGTCGCGCACCTCGGTGGAAAACGCCCGGGCGCAACTGGCCAAGTACACCCGTCAGGTCGCCCAGGACGAGAACAGCCTGGTGCTGCTGCTCGGCACCGGTATCCCGGCCAACCTGCAAGCGGCCAAACCACTTGACGACGACCTGCTGAGCGACGTGCCGCCCGGCCTGCCGTCGGACTTGCTGCAACGTCGTCCGGACATCCTTCAGGCCGAGTACAACCTGAAGGCCGCCAACGCCAACATCGGCGCGGCGCGGGCTGCGTTCTTCCCGAGCATCAGCCTCACGGCCAATGCCGGCACCTTGAGCACGGACCTGTCAGGCCTGTTCAAGGGTGGTTCGGGCACCTGGCTGTTCCAGCCGCAGATCAATCTGCCGATCTTCAACGCCGGCAGCCTGCGCGCCAGTCTGGACTTATCGAAAATCCAGAAAGACATCGGCGTGGCGAACTACGAGAAGTCCATTCAAACGGCCTTCCAGGAAGTCGCCGACGGCCTGGCCGCGCGCCAGACCTATGTCCAGCAGTTGCAGGCACAGAAAGATTTCGTCAGTGCCAACCAGGTCTACTACCGCCTGGCCGAGCGTCGTTACCTCATCGGTGTCGACAGCAACCTGACCTTCCTCGATGCCCAGCGTCAGCTGTTCAGTGCGCAGCAGGTGTTGATCACCGATCGCCTGGCGCAGCTGGTCAGCCAGGTCAACCTGTACAAGGCCCTGGGTGGTGGCTGGAACGAACAGACGGCGAAGAACGAGCCGTTGAAAGAAGAAGCGCCGAAGATGAAGTACTTCTGATAGTGCTGTGAAAACACGAAGCCCACCGATTGGTGGGCTTTTTGTTGCCTAAAATCAAAAGATCGCAGCCTTCGGCAGCTCCTACGCGGAAATTCGCGTTCCCTTGTAGGAGCTGCCGAAGGCTGCGATCTTTTGCCGTTCGATAATCGCCCAAAACCCGATTTTTACGATTGAACCATCCAGTACATTCCACGCACCATCCGAACCACAAAACCAATAACAACAGGTTCGACACTATGCCCCCGCGCCTTGCCCTCTCCGGCTGATTCGCTTCGTTTGTACTGATTTCGAAAATTCGTCTGCAACCCCGGGTTGCGGCATCACCCCGCTTCATCCCCAAGAATTAGAGAGACCCGAGCTCATGACGCCTTCCACCGCGCAGTATTTCGTTCCCAGCCTGATTGCCATTGCCCTGGCCAGCGCGGCCCTGCCCGCCAGCGCCGAAGAGTCGGGCTTCGTCGATGGGGCCAAGGTCAACCTGAACCTGCGTAACTTCTACATCAACCGCAACTTCACCAACCCGACCAAGGCCCAGGGCAAGGCTGAAGAGTGGACGCAAAGTTTCATCCTCGACGCCAAATCCGGGTTCACCCAGGGCACCGTCGGGTTCGGCATGGATGTGCTCGGTTTGTATTCACTGAAGCTTGATGGCGGCAAAGGCACCGGCGGCACGCAACTGCTGCCGCTGGATCACGACGGTCGCCCGGCGGACAATTTCGGACGCACCAACGTGGCGTTCAAAGCCAAGCTGTCGCAGACCGAAGTGAAAGTCGGCGAGTGGATGCCGGTGCTGCCAATCCTGCGTTCGGACGACGGTCGCTCGCTGCCGCAAACCTTCCGCGGCGGGCAGATCACCTCGAAGGAAATCAGTGGCCTGACGATCTACGGCGGCCAGTTCCGCCAGAACAGCCCGCGCGACGACAGCAGCATGAACGACATGTCGATGACCGGCAAAGCGGCGTTCACCTCTGACCGTTTCAACTTCGAGGGCGGCGAGTACCTGTTCAATGACAAGCGCACCCAGATCGGTCTGTGGAACGCCGAGCTCAAGGACATCTACAGCCAGCAATTCGTCAACTTGACCCACAGCCAACCGCTTGGCGACTGGACCCTGGGCGCCAACCTGGGTTTCTTCTACGGCAAGGATGACGGCAGCGCCCGGGCTGGCGAGCTGGACAACAAAACCCTGTACGGCTTGTTCTCGGCCAAGTACGGCGGCAACACGTTCTATGTCGGCCTGCAGAAACTCACTGGCGACAACGCCTGGATGCGGGTCAACGGCACCAGCGGCGGCACCCTGGCCAACGACAGCTACAACTCCAGCTACGACAATGCCCAGGAACGCTCCTGGCAGGTACGCCACGACTACAACTTCGTTGCCCTCGGCGTACCGGGCCTGACCCTGATGAACCGCTATATCAGCGGCGACAATGTGCACACCGGTAGCATCACCGATGGCAAGGAATGGGGGCGTGAAAGTGAACTGGGCTACACCGTGCAGAGCGGTGCACTGAAAGACCTGAACC
Source organism: Pseudomonas sp. GL-R-19 (assembly GCF_019956375.1). Taxonomy (NCBI): domain Bacteria; kingdom Pseudomonadati; phylum Pseudomonadota; class Gammaproteobacteria; order Pseudomonadales; family Pseudomonadaceae; genus Pseudomonas; species Pseudomonas sp. GL-R-19. The sequence goes on from NZ_JAHBDJ010000046.1 coordinate 22,095, forward strand.
TGAAATGGCGCAACTCGACCATGCGCCGGGATTACAGCAATAACGAGTTCGACGAGAACCGCTTGATCATCAGCTATCCGATCAGCTTGCTGTAAACCTCACCACCGCCATCGCGAGCAGGCTCGCGATGGCGTCAGCAAAGACACCGCAAATCGCCAGATCTACTCCCGCGACTCGATCCCCAACTCATCCCACACCGACTCGGCCAGGTGGAACGTCGCATTGGCCGCCGGGATCCCGCAGTAGATGGCGCTCTGCATGATCACTTCCTTGATCTCGCCACGGCTCACGCCGTTGTTGGCGGCAGCGCGCAGGTGCAGTTTCAATTCTTCGTTGCGATTCATACCGATCAACATGGCGATGGTGATCAGGCTGCGGGTATGGCGCGGCAGGCCCGGGCGGGTCCAGATGTCGCCCCAGGCGTGACGGGTGATCATCTCCTGAAACTCCGAGTTGAACTCGGTCAAGGCATTCAGGCTGCGGTCGACGTGGGCATCGCCCAAGACCGCGCGACGGACCTTCAGGCCCTCGTCATAACGTTGTTTCTCGTCCACGAAAACCCCCTCAATCAGCCGACAGAAACGCCAGCACACGCTCGCTGAACGCATTGCCTGCCTGGACGTTGGACAAGTGCGCCGCATAGAACTCGGCGTACTCGGCCCCGTGCACATGCTCCTGGATGAAATGCCCACCGGACGGTGGCGTCACCGCATCTTCACTTCCAGCGATCACCAATAGCGGCGCCTTGATCGAGGACAGTTGATCGCGGAAATCGGCATCGCGCACCGCTGCGCAATTGGCTGCATAGCCTTCGGGCGAAGTGGCCGCGAGCATGTCGGTGATTTGCTTGGCTGCTGCCGGGTTGGCGGCGGAGAAGTCCGGGGTGAACCAGCGGGCAATCGACGCATCGCGCAGGGCAACCATGGCCGCCTGACCATCACGCAGCACCATTTCGATACGCGGGTTCCACACCGACGGATCGCCGATTTTCGCCGCGGTGTTGCACACGATCAGCTTGTTCAGTCGCTCGCCGGCGTTGATACCCAGCCACTGGCCGATCAACCCGCCCATGGACAATCCACAGAAATGCGCGCGTTCGATGTGCAAGGCATCCAGCAGTGCAAGCACGTCGCGGCCCAGTTGCTCGATGCTGTATGGCCCCGGCGTCACCAATGACTGGCCATGGCCACGGGTGTCGAAACGCAACACGCGGAAATGCCCGGAGAACGCCGGGATTTGCGCGTCCCACATATGCAGGTCGGTGCCCAGGGAGTTGGACAGCACCAGTACCGGCGCATCGACCGGTCCATCGAGTTGGTAATGCAGTTCGCCCTCGGCGAGTTGTACAAAAGCCACAGCAGTCTCCTTCAGGCAGTCAATGCAGAATGTTCAGCCACCGCCCGCTCGACCCAGGTTTTGGCCTGACCGAGGTAATGGGCGGGGTCCAGCAGATGATCGAGTTCAGCCGCCGACAGCTCGACGGTCACTTGCGGTTCGTCGCCCAGGATCGCACGCAGGTGACGCTGTTCGGCCACCGCGCGCTTGCAGCATTGCTCCAGCAGATGATGCGCGGCATCGCGCCCTACCCGTTGCGCGAGGACGATGCTCACCGCTTCGGCAAGCACCAGGCCCTGGGTCAAATCGAGGTTGCGCGCCATGCGCTTGGCATCCACTTCCAGGTCGTCGGCGATCAACAACGCCTGCTGCAGGCTGCCCGACACCAGGCAGCAAATTTCCGGCAGGGTTTCCCACTCGGCATGCCACAGACCGAGGCTGCGTTCGTGTTCCTGGGGCATGGCGCTGAACAGCGTCGAGAGCAAACCGGGTACGCGAGTCGCCGCGCCGATCAGCACCGCCGCGCCCACCGGATTGCGCTTGTGCGGCATGGTCGAAGAACCGCCCTTGCCCGGCGCTGAAGGTTCGAACACTTCGCCAGCCTCGGTTTGCATCAGCAGGCTGATGTCGCGGCCGAGTTTGCCGAGACTGCCGGCGATCAGGCCGAGTGCGGCACCGAACTCCACCACGCGATCGCGCTGGGTATGCCACGGCTGATCGGGCAAGGTCAGTTGCAGTTCTTCGGCCAGCGCCTGGGCAATCGGCATGGCCTGCTCACCCAGGGCTGCAAGGGTTCCGGACGCGCCGCCGAATTGCAGCACCAGCAGGCGCGGCTTGAGTTCGGCCAAGCGTTGGCGACTGCGCGTCACCGCCCCCAGCCAACCGGCGATTTTCATGCCGAGGGTGACCGGCGTCGCATGCTGCAGCCAGGTGCGTCCGGCCAATGGCGTGGTCGCGTAGCGCTGGGCCTGGGACGCGAGCGTCTGCCCCAGTTGCGCCAGATGGTTTTCGATCAGTTCCAGTGCGCGGCGCAGTTGCAGCACCAGGCCGCTGTCCATCACGTCCTGACTGGTCGCGCCCAGATGCACATAGCGCTCGGCTTCGGCATCGGTGGCCGCGATCTGTTTGCCCAGTGCCTTGACCAACGGAATCGCCGAGTTACCCGCCGTGGCAATCGCCTCGCCCAACGCCGCGAAGTCATAAAGCCCGACGCGGCAAGCCGCTTCAATTGGCGCGACAGCACTCGGCGGAATCAACCCGACCCGCGCTTCGGCCCGGGCCAGTGCCGCTTCGAAATCGAGCATGGCCTGGACCCGGCCCTGATCGCAGAACACCTCACGCATTTCGCGGGCAGTGAAATAGGCATCGAACAATTGATTGCCCGGTCGCTGGTTCATAAAAAATTCCTGGAGGCGCGGGCCTGCGGTCCGCGCGTGAAGATCAAAGATCGTGATGCAGATACTTCGCCTGTTTCGGCAGACGCAGGCTGAACAGGAACGCTATCGCCATCATCACCGTCACGTACCAGTAGAAGGAGTTTTCCATGCCCACGGCCTTGAGGCTCAAGGCCACGTATTCCGCCGAACCACCGAAGATCGCATTCGCCACCGCATACGCCAGGCCGACACCCAGCGCACGCACTTCCGGCGGGAACATCTCGGCTTTTACCAGACCGCTGATCGAGGTGTAGAAACTGACGATCGAGAGCGCCAGGGTAATCAGCACGAAGGCCAGAAACGGACTTGTCACGCTTTTCAGGCTCAACAGGATCGGCACGGTGAACAGCGTGCCGAGGGCGCCGAACCAGAGCATCGAGTTACGCCGGCCGATCTTGTCGGCGAGCATGCCGAAAATCGGCTGCATGCACATATAGAGGAACAGCGCGCCGGTCATGATGTAGCTGGCGGTCTTGGCCGGCATGCCGGCGGTATTCACCAGGTACTTCTGCATGTACGTGGTGAAAGTGTAGAAAATCAGCGAACCACCGGCGGTGTAACCCAGTACGGTGATGAACGCGGCTTTGTGGTCGCGAAATAGCGCGCCGATGCTGCCGGCGTCCTTGTTTTCGCGCATTTCCTTGCTGGAAGTTTCTTTAAGCGAACGACGCAAATACAGCGAAACCAACGCCGCCATGGCACCGACCACAAAGGGGATCCGCCAGCCGTAGGCACGCAGGTCGTCCTCGGTGAGGAACTGTTGCAGGATCACCACCAATGACACCGCGAGCAACTGGCCGCCAATCAGGGTCACGTACTGGAACGAGGCGAAGAAACCGCGCTGGCCCTTGAGCGCCACTTCGCTCATGTAAGTCGCGGTGGTGCCGTACTCACCGCCCACCGACAAGCCTTGCAGCAAACGGGCGAACAGCAGCAGGATCGGCGCCCAGACCCCGATACTGTTGTAGGTCGGCAAGCAGGCAATCAGCAAAGAGCCGAAGCACATCATCAGAATCGAGATCAGCATCGAGTTCTTGCGCCCGTGCTTGTCCGCCAAGCGCCCGAAAATCCAGCCACCAATCGGGCGCATCAGGAAGCCGGCGGCAAACACGCCTGCGGTGTTGACCAACTGCACCGTGGGGTTGTCGGACGGAAAAAAGGCCGGCGCGAAATAGATCGCACAGAAGGCATAGACATAGAAGTCGAACCATTCGACCAGGTTGCCGGACGAAGCACCGACAATGGCGAAGATCCGCTTGTTGCGTTCTTCGCCCGTATAAAGAGCTATAGGAGCCGTGGGTGTTGTCATTGTTTTTTCACTCTGTGGGGACAGTGAGAGTCTAGACACGCTTTGAAACAATCCCGTTCCGCAGATGCATCAGCGATACGCAACCCCTGTAGGAGCGAGCCTGCTCGCGATAGCAGTGTGTCAGACGACATCGACAGTGAATGTACCGACGCCATCGCGAGCAGGCTCGCTCCTACAGGTGAACGGTGTTCACTCAATAGTCGAAGAATACCGTCTCGGCATCAGTGCCCTGCAAAATCACGTTCCACTGGTACACGCCCGACGCATCCTGCTTCGCCATCAGCGTATTACGACGCTCGGCCGGCACGCACTCCAGCAATGGATCATTCACGTTAGCCGCCTCGCCATCAAAATAAATCCGCGTCAGCAAGTGCTTCACCAGGCCACGGGCAAACACCAGCACCACCAGGTGCGGCGCCTGGGTCGTACCTTTGAGCCCCTCAACCGTGCCCGGCTTGATGGTGGTGAAGCGAAACCGTCCTTCGGCATCCACCGGCACCCGGCCAAAACCTTCGAAGTTCGGGTCCAGGGGTTTGCCCTGGTCATCTTCCGGGTGATCGTATTTGCCGGCCGCGTTGGCCTGCCAGACTTCCAGCATTGCGTCGTTGACGACATCACCGTTGCCATCGACCACTTGCCCGGTGATCGCCACGCGTTCGCCCAGGGTTTGTTCGACAGTCAGGTTTTCGCGGTTCAGCCAGGTCAGGCCGATGTGGTAGTACGGCCCGACGGTGTGGGACGTGGTTGCAGTCAGCGTCATCTTATTTCTCCATCGGCGTGGCGTCGCGGCCGCGCAAAACGATGTCCCAGCGATAACCGAGGGCATAGGAAGGAATGGTTTTTTCCAGATCGAAGGTGGCGATCAAACGCTCTTTGGCGCTGGTATCGGGCACGCAGTTGTAGATCGGGTCGTACGCCAGCAGCGGGTCACCCGGAAAATACATCTGCGTCACCAGGCGCGTCAGGATGCTCGGCCCGAACAGCGAGAAATGGATGTGCGCCGGGCGCCAGGCGTTGTGGTGGTTGCCCCATGGATAGGCACCGGGCTTGATGGTCTGGAACTGATACCAGCCATCGGCGTCGGTCACGGTACGGCCGGTACCGGTGAAGTTCGGGTCCAGCGGCGCGTCGTGCAGGTCGCGAGCATGGGCGTAGCGACCGGCGGCGTTGGCCTGCCAGATCTCCACCAGAATCCCCGGCACCGGCAGACCGTTTTCATCCAGTACACGACCGTGAATGATGATGCGCTCACCCTGTGGCTGCCCCTCATGCTGGGCGGTCAGGTCGTTGTCCTTCTCGTTGACGCGCTCGGCGCCGATGGTCGGCCCGGTGATTTCCGACAACGAATGGGGCAGAAACACCAACGGCTTGGACGGCGAGCGCAGGTTGGTGGATTGATAGGTCGGGTGCAGGTATTCCGGCTGAGTGCCCGCCTGCGGGCGACGGTATCCAGGCTTGTCAGTCATGAAGCATTCCTCAGTTCTTATAAGTCTTCAGAGCGCGTCAGACGCGCTCGATCGCCAGGGCCAGACCCTGACCGACGCCGACGCACATGGTCGCCAGAGCTTTCTTGCCACCGGTTTTTTCCAGCTGATGCAACGCGGTCAACACCAGTCTCGCGCCGCTCATGCCCAACGGGTGACCCAAGGCAATCGCGCCACCGTTGGGGTTGACCTGGGCCGCATCGTCGGCGATCCCCAGTTCACGCAGCACTGCCAAACCCTGGCTGGCGAAGGCTTCGTTGAGTTCGATCACGTCGAAATCGCTGACCGCCACACCAAGGCGTTCGGTCAGTTTACGTACCGCAGGCACCGGGCCAATGCCCATCACCCGCGGCGCAACACCGGCGCTGGCCATGCCCAGCACTTTGGCGCGAGCGGTCAGGCCGTGTTTCTTCACGGCTTCGGCCGAGGCCAGGATCAACGCTGCCGCGCCATCGTTCACTCCGGAGGCGTTGCCGGCAGTGACAGTTTTGTCGGGGCCGTTGACCGGTTTGAGTTTGGTCAGGGCTTGCAGGGTGGTGTCGGCGCGAGGATGCTCGTCCTGGTTGACCACGGTTTCACCCTTCTTGTGGGCAATGCGCACTTCGACGATTTCTTCCGCGAAAAAACCTGCGGCTTGCGCGGCGGCCGTACGCTGCTGGCTGCGCAAGGCAAAGGCGTCCTGATCGGCTCGGGACACTTTGTAATCATCGGCGACGTTGTCAGCGGTCTGCGGCATCGCATCCACACCGTACTGGGCTTTCATCAATGGGTTGATAAAACGCCAGCCAATGGTGGTGTCTTCCAGTTTCATGTTGCGCGAGAACGCGGCATCCGCTTTGCCCATCACGAACGGCGCACGGGACATCGACTCGACGCCACCGGCAATCGCCAGCTCCATCTCGCCGCTGGCGATGGCGCGGAACGCGGTGCCGATGGCGTCCATGCCCGAAGCGCAGAGGCGATTGAGGGTCACGCCGGGAATGGTTTGCGGCAGGCCCGCCAGCAGCAGCGCCATGCGCGCTACGTTGCGGTTGTCTTCACCGGCCTGGTTGGCGCAACCGAGGAACACCTCGTCCACCGCAGACCAATCCACCGACGGGTTGCGCTCCATCAGCGCCTTGATAGGCACGGCGGCCAGGTCATCGGCGCGAACCGTCGACAGACCACCGCCGAAACGGCCGATGGGGGTACGAATCGCGTCGCAGATATAAACGTCACGCATCAGGCTTCTCCGGGGGCTTGGCCGTGGGCGGCGGCGGTGCGGGCTTCAAGATCACGCAGCGCGGTCAACTCCACGATGGTTGGCTGCGCGGTGGTCGCAACACTGTCGGCAAAGCGAATCGGCCAACCGGTGGCGGCGATCACTTGCTCGCGGGTCACGCCTGGATGCAGTGCGGTGACCACGAACTCGTGGGTGCCCTCCTCTGGCTCCATGGTGCACAGGTCAGTGATGATCCCGACCGGACCGGCGCCCGGCAGACCGAGACGCTTGCGCGAATCACCGCCCTCGCCATGGCCGACCGAAGTAATGAAATCGAGCTTGTCGACAAAGGAGCGCGCCGACTGCTTGAGGATGATCAGTACGCTCTTGGCGGAACCTGCAATCTCCGGCGCGCCACCGGCACCTGGCAGGCGCACTTTCGGCGCGTGGTAATCGCCGACCACCGTGGTGTTGATGTTGCCGAAACGGTCGACCTGTGCCGCACCAAGGAAGCCGACGTCGATGCGTCCGCCCTGCAGCCAGTAACGGAAAATCTCGCCGGTCGGGACCACGGTGTCGGCAGTTTCCGCCAGTTCACCGTCGCCGATCGACAACGGCAGTACGCTCGGCTTGGCACCGATCGGACCCGATTCGTAGATCAGAACGACATCAGGCGAGGAAGTCAGGCGCGCCAGGTTGGCCGCTTTCGACGGCAGGCCGATGCCGACGAAGCACACCGAACCGTTCTTCAGACGGCGAGCGGCGGCGACGGTCATCATTTCATTGGTGGTGTAAGTCATTACTTCGCCTCCGAAGCGGCGGCCAGTTTGGCCTGAAACTCGCTGAAGTCAGCGCTGCCGTGGATGTATTCGTTGATCCACGCGGTGAAGGTTTCACGGTCGCGGGCAATCGGGTCCCAGGCCTGGTAGAAGCGGTTGTCGCGCTCGTTGTAACCGTGGGCGTAGGACGGATGCGCACCGCCAGGTACGTGGCAAACCGCGCTCAAGGCCCAGGTTGGCAATACACAGGAATTCATCGGTGCATTGAGGTCGTCGACGATTTCCTCAACGGTGACGATGCAGCGCTTGGCGGCCAGTGCGGCTTCTTTCTGCACGCCGAGGATGCCCCAGAGCAGCACGTTGCCCTTGCGGTCGGCTTTCTGCGCGTGAATCACGGTAATGTCCGGACGTACCGAAGGTACGGCGGCCAACACTTCGCCAGTGAACGGGCAGGTGACGGATTTGATCAGCGGGTTGACCTTCGGCAAGTCGGAACCGGCGTAGGCACGCAGGACCGCGAACGGCAGGCCGGAAGCGCCGGCAACGTAGGCATTGGCCAGGTCAGCGTGGCTGTGCTCTTCGATTTCCAGCGGGTGCGGCCACTGCTTCTCAACGGCGTCACGCAGGCGATGCAGAGAGCCGACACCCGGGTTGCCGCCCCAGGAGAAAATCAGCTTGCGGGCACAACCGGCACCGATCAACTGGTCGTAGATCAAGTCAGGGGTCATCCGCACCAGGGTCAGGTCTTTCTTGCCCTGGCGAATGATTTCGTGACCCGCCGCCGTCGGGATCAGGTGGGTAAAGCCTTCGAGCGCGACCGTATCGCCGTCGTTTACGAATTGCTTCACCGCGTCGTGCAGCGAAAGGATTTCAGCCATTGGGGCAGGCTCCCATTTATTGTTAACCGACAGTGGAAGAAGGCGCCGATGCGCAGCGCCTGGATGACTGAAGATTAAGCCCGTGCAAAACGCCAAACAATCCGATAATCGACTAACCGTTCGATTATCGAACATATTGTTGCTTGGCTACCGATCTCTGTAGGAGCGGGCTTGCCCGCGAAGAGGCCCGATAACTCACCGTAAAACTCGGCAACCAACCTCAGGTCGCATCCGCATGACTGACCATGCCCTTGATCACCACTGCCGTGGTCGCCAGGGCCGCCGGAATCACCAGCGCTGTCAGCACTTGCTCGAAATTCCAGCCCAGCCCTAACAGCGTTGCACCCATCCACGCCCCGAGAATGGCGCCGAAGCGGCCGATGCCAAGCATCCACGACACGCCAGTGGCCCGCCCCTGAGTCGGATAGAACCGCGCCGCCAGTGACGGCATCGCCGATTGCGCACCGTTGACACACATCCCGGCCACCAGCACCAGGGTCGCCAGGATTGTGATGTTGCCCAGGCTCTGCCCTACCGCGTAGGCAAACACCCCGGCCAGCAGGTAAAAAATGCCGATGACCTTGTGCGGATTGAACCGGTCCATTGCCCAGCCCACGCCCACCGCACTCAGCACGCCACCGAACTGGAACAGCGCGCCGATAAAAGCGGCTTGCTCCATGCTCGCGCCACTGTCACGCATCAGCGTCGGAAGCCAGCTGGTCAGCAGGTAAACGATCACCAGGCCCATGAAGTAGGTCAGCCACAGCAGCAAGGTGCCGGTGCTATAGGTGCCGGAGAAGATCACCGCAAACACATTGCGCGCCTTCACGGTTTTCTGTTCCGGCACGCTGAAACTGGACGCCTGGGCCACCACCGTCGGATCAATCGGCGCCAGTGCCTTGCGCACTTTGTCCGTACCGCGATTGCGTACCACCAGGTAACGCGCCGACTCCGGCAACCAGAACAGCAAAACGACGGCGAGGATCAGCGGCAGAATCCCGCCGATCAGCAGCAGGCTGTGCCAGCCAAAGGCCGGAATCAGCTTGGCCGAGATGAATCCGCCGCCAGCCATGCCCAGGTTGAAACCGCAGAACATGCTGGTCACCAGCAGTGACTTCTTGCGCTCCGGTGTGTACTCCGACAGCAGCGTGGTGGCATTCGGCATGCCGGCGCCCAGACCCAGGCCGGTCAGGAAGCGCAACACCAGCAACTGATCGACATTGCTGCTGTAGGCCGAGGCCAGGCTGAAGGCACCGAACAACAGCACCGCACCGACCAGTACGACTTTTCGTCCGAAGCGGTCAGCCAATGGCCCTGAACCGAGTGCGCCGAATACCATGCCGATCAAGGCGGCACTCATCACCGGGCCAAGGCTGGCACGATCGATCCCCCAATCCTGAGACAGCGCCGGCGCAATGAACCCCATGGCCGCGGTATCGAGGCCATCGAGGAAGACAATCAGGAAACACAGGATCACCACCCGCCATTGGTAGCGCGAAATGGGTTGAGCATTGATGAAGGACTGCACGTCGAGGCAGTTACCTACAGCAGACTGAGGCTGGTTCATTATTTTTATTCCATGGATCGCAGTCGAACGGTGTCAGCAGATGCTGACGAAGCCGCGACAGTAATGATCCGCAGGAAACAGCGTCAATTCGATAAACGCGACTCTGTGCGTTTATCGAACAGCTTAGGCAAACAGCTGAGCGCTGAGGTCGCGACTGGCACTCAGCAGGCCAGGCAGAAATCGTTGTTGCAGCTCATTGCGGCTGACTCGCCCGGCGTGAGTGCTGACGTTGAGGGCCGCAACTACCTGGCCGGAGGCGTCATACACAGGAACGGCAATTGAACGCAGCCCTTGCTCAAGTTCCTGGTCAACGATGCACCAGCCTTGCTGTCGCACCTCTTGCAGGCATTCGAGCAATGCCTCGGGGGTGTGAATCGTACGGCTGGTCTTGGCTTGCAATTCGGCGTGATCGAGGTATTCGCCCAGCGACGTGTCATCCAGCGCGGCCAGCAGAATCCGCCCCATCGACGTGCAATAGGCCGGCAGGCGCCCGCCCACCGACAGGTCCACCGAAATCAGGCGCTGGGTGGTTGCGGAGCGGGCGATGTACAAAATGTCGTCACCTTCCAGCGTGGCCATGTTGCAGGCCTCGTGCAGTTGCTCGCTCATGCGGTCCAGATAAGGCTGGGCGGACACCGCCAGTGGCGTCGATGACACGTAGGCATGGCCGAGGGTCAGCACTTTGGGCAGCAACGAATAGGTGCGGCCGTCGGTGGTGGCGTAGCCGAGTTTGATCAGGGTGTGCAGGCAACGGCGCACGGCGGCGCGGGGAATTTCCGTTCGGTGACTGATTTGGGCGATGGTCAGGTGTCGTTTGCGCTCCTGGAACGCTTGCACCACGGCCAGACCACGGGCCAGGGACGTCATGAAGTCCGGGTCGCCGGTCAGTGCCTGGATCCGTTTGGCCGGTGAAGCAACGATGGGGGGAGCCACTGAAGTGAAGGAATTACGCATTTGATCGTTCATACAAGGTCCTTTTACCCACTCGGATCAGCGACTATTACAAAGGGCTACCGCCTGGCGCTCAAGCCTGGATCGCCATCTTCGGGCGATTATCGAACACTCGACCGATAATCGCAATCCACCGTCCCAATCACCCGATTCGCGGGTGTCCGGCTTTTCGCTGACTCACGAACCGCTGCTTACATCGACTCGACACAGGACTTTATGGGGCAATCCAAATACCGTAACTTGTTCGAACTAAATGGCGTCAGGCAGGCATCGCTGCAATGTGGTACCCGTCGGCGTTCCAGTTAATCGTAAAGTTTCGAGCAACAAAACGGTTACACACCGGGATCCGCTTTTAACTCTTTGGAGATAGTGTTCTTCAAATCGGCCGCTATAATACAATTCAGTAGCGCTTCGGTTTTTTACTTGCCGAACCCGCTGCCCGGCAATGCGATGTTCCATCGCCGTTGCCCGTTGCAAGCGCCAGGCTCGCATTCAACCGCCTTGCCAGTGCGCTTGCCGATACAGGAAACTGAAGCTACGTCAGCTGTTTATATCTGGTGCCGTGGCCGCCTGTGACATGGAAGTATTGATCACCCTGTTGCCAAAACGATGCCTTGACGGCATTGCCCATTCGACGAACGTGATCAATCGATTTGATGCAGCGCGTGTTCACCAGAATTTATCCCAACTCAATCAGGTAGCACTGTGACGAAAGACGAACTGCGCGCGGAACTAGAGCGCCAGGAACAACGCTACAAGGAAGTTTACGGCGGAGAAGTCACCACTTACGCCGCTCAACCCGAACCGGAACGCAAACCCTGGCGTAAACGCGCCACCGTTCAGGACCAGGTTTTCCAGCAAGAACTTCAAAAAATGGAAAAGGAACTCAAAGCCGAAGAGCCGTGACTGCTTTGGCCTGATCCTTACAAAGGCCTGCCTCTGCACCCGTTAAAAGCGGGGGTGTATTGATGTTGCCTTTCGCGCCCGCCATGAGCGGGCAGCGGCCATCACCGTCGTCGAATCCGGCAGATTTTCGGTATCTGACCTATTTCTCAGATTTTTCTCACAACCATTCAAGCACCCCTTACCGGGTCGCAAAGGTTTTGTGATGGTATCTTTTTTCTATAAAATCAATGACTTATAAAACACAGCAAAACCGTGGGTTTTCAGGTGCTGCGGCAAAAAAAATCGTTGAAGTATGTTACCGATGAGCAGCTAGTGCATTGATTAGCAGTCTTTTCTGGCATAATCGCGCCCCCTTATGACCGGGTCAGAAAACCTTCATGATCGATTTATTCAGCGGACTGGATGCTTGGGTGCTTGTGAGCCTCTTGCTCGCCCTGGCCTTTGTCCTCGCCTTCGAGTTCATCAACGGCTTTCATGACACCGCTAACGCGGTGGCGACCGTTATCTACACCAAAGCCATGCCGCCTCACCTGGCGGTGTTTTTCTCCGGTGTGTTCAACTTCCTCGGCGTGCTGCTGGGCGGGGTCGGCGTGGCGTATGCCATCGTCCACCTGCTACCGGTAGAACTGCTGATCAATGTGAACACCGGGCACGGACTGGCCATGGTGTTCTCGTTGCTCGCCGCCGCCATCACCTGGAACCTGGGCACCTGGTACTTCGGTATTCCCGCTTCCAGCTCCCACACGCTGATCGGTTCGATCCTCGGTGTCGGCCTGGCCAACGCCCTGATCAACGATATTCCGCTGGCTGACGGTGTGAACTGGCAGAAAGCGATCGATATCGGCGCTTCCCTGGTGTTCTCGCCAATGGCCGGTTTCCTGATCGCCGCGCTGATCCTGATCGGTCTTAAATGGTGGCGTCCGCTGTCGAAGATGCACAAGACGCCGGAACAGCGCCGCAAGATCGATGACAAGAAACACCCGCCGTTCTGGAATCGCCTGGTACTGGTGATCTCGGCCATGGCCGTGAGTTTCGTGCACGGCTCCAACGATGGCCAGAAAGGTATCGGCCTGATCATGCTGGTCCTGATCGGTATCGTGCCGGCCCAGTTCGTCCTCGACCTGAACAGCACGACCTACCAGATCGAGCGGACTCGCGACGCCACGCTGCACCTGAGCCAGTTCTACCAGCGTAATTCCGAAACCCTGGGCGAGTTCCTGGCCCTGGGCAAGAGCCTGGATGGCGATCTGCCGGAGAAATTCCGTTGCAACCCGCAACAGACCGAACCGACCATCGCCGCCCTGCTCGGCACTCTAAAGGGTGTAGCCGACTACCACTCGCTGCCGTCGGAAAGCCGCATCGAAGTACGTCGTTACCTGCTCTGCCTGGACGACACGGCGAAGAAAGTCAGCAAGTTGCCAACGCTCGGTGCCCGTGAAAAGGCTGACCTGGACAAGCTGCGCAAGGACCTGACCACCACCACTGAATACGCTCCGTTCTGGGTGATCCTGGCGGTTGCACTGGCCTTGGGCCTGGGCACCATGGTCGGCTGGAAACGCGTGGTACTGACCATTGGCGAGAAGATCGGCAAGCAAGGCATGACCTACTCCCAAGGCATGTCGGCGCAGATCACCACTGCCAGCCTGATCGGCATGGCGAACATCTTCAGCCTGCCGGTTTCCACCACCCACGTGCTGTCCTCGGGCGTGGCGGGCACCATGGTTGCCAACAAAAGCGGCCTGCAAAGCGGCACCGTCAGAACCATCCTGCTGGCCTGGGTATTGACCCTGCCAGCCACCGTGGCCCTGTCGGCCGGGTTGTTCTGGCTGGCTTCGAAGGCTCTTGGCAGCTGATAGGCAGCCAAACGAAAAAAGGCGCGCTCCGCAAGGACCGCGCCTTTTTTATTGCTGCTGTCCCGTCCTGAATAAGGTTTACACCTTCTGACCCATTCTCAGGAGGAAGTAATGAACACGGGTGAAAGGCGCAGTCAGCGCGACTACACGTTGACCTTTAAATTGTCGGTCGTCGATCAGGTCGA
>NZ_JAHBDJ010000047.1:0-35532 GCF_019956375.1 Pseudomonas sp. GL-R-19
GGAAAATCACTGTCCAAGTGCTCGTGGAATCAGTGTCCAAGTGGCCGTGGAATGAGTGTCCAAGTCAGCGTGGAATCGCTGTCCAAGTGTTCGTGGAATGGGTGTCCAAGTGCGTGTGGAATCCGCACATCAGGCCGAAGAACACTCCGGCGATCATCCCGACATTACCCGGCACCAGTTCCTGGGCGTATACCACGATGGCCGAGAACGCCGAGGCGAGGATGAAGCCGATGACCACGCTGAGAATGCTGGTCCAGAACAGGTCGACATGGGGCAGCAGCAATGTGAAGGGTGCAACGCCGAGGATCGAGAACCAGATCACTGCCTTGCGCCCGATCCTGTCGCCAATCGGACCGCCAAAGAATGTCCCCGCGGCGACCGCGCCCAGAAACAGGAACAGGTGCAACTGCGAACTGGCCACCGACAGGTCGAACTTCTCGATCAGATAGAAGGTGAAGTAGCTGGTGAGGCTCGACATGTAGAAATACTTGGAGAACACCAGCAACCCAAGCACGACCAACGCGCTGGTCACCCGGCCCTTCGACAGCCCGTGAGTCGCCGCCTGGCCTTGCTTGAGCTTGAACAGGTTCAAGTGGTTGGCGTACCAGCGGCTGATCCGGTAGAGCACGAACAGCGCAAACACCGCGAACAGGCCGAACCACGCTACCTGCCCTTGACCGTAGGGAATGATGATCGCCGCCGCCAGCAACGGGCCGAACGCCGAGCCTGCGTTACCGCCGACCTGGAAGGTCGATTGCGCCAGCCCGAAGCGCCCGCCTGAAGCCAGACGCGCCACGCGGGACGCTTCCGGGTGGAAGGTCGAAGACCCGATGCCGATCAACCCCGCCGCCAGCAGAATCAACGGGAAGCTGCCGACCACCGACATCATCAGAATACCGACCAGGGTGCAGACCGTCCCCGCCGGCAACAACCAGGGTTTGGGATGGCGGTCGGTGTAATAACCGACCCACGGCTGCAGCAGCGAGGCTGTCAACTGGAACGTCAGGGTGATCAGGCCGACCTGGGTGAAGGTCAGGCCATAGTTGGCCTTGAGCATCGGGTAGATCGACGGCAGCACCGACTGGATCAGGTCGTTGATCAAATGCGCCAGCGCTACCGCGCCGATGATGCGCATCACCAGAGGACTGCTTTGGGGCGTAGCGGACGCCGGCACTGAGCCGGACTGGGCGTTGCTGATAGCCATGGGAGTTTCCAGACAACAGGAGGTACAAACGGGCAGGTGCGTCAATGTGCCATTTTTCAGTGCAGCAACGCCATCCCCTTAGCCTGCTAACGACCTTCGTTTTTCATCACCACATCCTTGATGGCGCAAAGCCATGGTCTGAATCTTGCCTTCCTTCTCGGCTTGAACGCGGCCTCCTTACAAAGGAGACCGACAATGGGAAGTTTCGCCACAGAGTCGGCCTACAGAGCGGACAAGGGTGAACTTTCGAGGCCTTTTTAGAGGGCACGAGTCGGAGGTTCGACAACCTCCGACGCACGCCAATGGTGCGTGGTGTCCAGAGGAGTCATGGGGCATGCAGGCTTTTTTATCACCGGGGATCGGGCTGTTGGGGCGTTTTGGCTTTGCACGCAAATTCCAGCTGTTGTTTCTGCTGTTTATCCTGCCGCTGGCCGGCAGCCTGTGGATGATCGGCCAGGACTATCGCGACAAACTCAGCCTGATCTCCGGCGAACGCGCCGGGGTACGGCAACTGCTTGCGCTCGATGCGCTGGATGACCTGCTCGCCGCCCAGCGTGATCGCGCCGCCCGGTGGCGCGCCACGGAAACCAATCGCCAGCCAACGCCGGCTACCCTCGCCGCGATGGCTGCGTTCGATGCGGTTCAACCCGCCGTCAGCCAGGCCACTGCCGAGTTGGGCAACGCCCTGCAAAAAGAAGGTGCCGAGGGTGAAACGCTATCGCGTTATCAGGCTCTGCAAACCGCCCTCGATGGCCTCGACTCAAAAAGCCTGAGCAATGTCGGCTGGTGGCCCGATGGCTATGATCGTTTCACCAATGCCTTGAGCGCCTTGCAAGCCTTGCGCGAGCAGATCGCCATGGACAATCGCCTGACGCTGGCGCCGTGGCTGGAGACTTATTTGCTGACGCAGATTTCCACCCAACATGCGCCGGACCTGATCGAACGGGTCGGCCGTCTGGCGGCGGTGGGTCAGGCCTCGGTGGTGTCAGGGCAGTTCACCCTGCAAAGCCGCCTGCAACTGCGCGACCTGCGCAGCCGCATCGGCGATGCGCGAGAGCAGCTGGTGAAAACCGCAGGTCTGCTCGAAGCGCGCTTGCCCAGCGCCTTGCAAACCTGGGCCGGGCAATATCACGACAGCCTCAAGCGCCTTGATGCGGGCCTGAAGGTGCTGGACGACGGCGTGTTCGGCGGCAGCATCAACCTCAAGCCGGAGGACTTCGAACGCAGTCTGGATGCCCTGCTCTCCGACCTTGCCTCGTTGCGCCAGCAGTCGCTGGTGTCGCTGGATCAACGCCTGGATTACTACCACGGCTCGGCGATCCGCCAGTTCATTGTGGTGGCCGCCGTGTTGGGCTGCCTGCTATTGGCGGCGCTGTATCTGTTCATCTGCTTGCAGGCCTCGATCCGCCGCAGCGCCAGCGGCATCACGGTACTGGCCGAGGCCTTGCGCGATGGCAATCTGAGTCTGCAAGTGCCGGTTCAGGGCCGGGACGAGCTGGCAGTCATCAGTACCGCGCTGAACGTCGCCGTGGTGCAACTGCGCAGCAGCCTGCAAGGGGTGGATCACGAAACCCTGCAACTGAGCAAAGCGGTGCAAACCCTCAATCATCACTCCAGCGACGCCCTGGGCGAAGTCGAAGCCCAGCAGTTGCAGATCAGCCAGATTGCCGCTGCGGCGACGCAATTGGCCGCGACCTCACAAGGGGTGGCCCACAGTTGCGAACAGGCGTCCGGCAGCGCCCAGCACACCCGGCGCATTGCCGCCGACAGCAGCCGTGACAGCCAGCGCACCACCGCGAGCATCCAGCAACTCAATCAACGCCTGAACGAGACCGCTGCGGCACTGGGCCGGGTCAGTGAACAAGGACAGCAGATTCAACTGGTGGTCGACACCATTCGCGGCGTTGCCGAGCAGACCAACCTGTTGGCGCTCAACGCCGCCATCGAGGCGGCTCGGGCGGGCGAGCAAGGGCGTGGCTTCGCGGTGGTGGCCGATGAAGTGCGCAGCCTGTCCCAGCGCACCCAATCGTCGACCGCACAGATTGCCGGCACGGTCGACAGCCTGCGCAACACGGTGAATGAGGCGGTCAGCCTGATGCAAGCCGCCTGCAGTCAGGCAGAGAGCGATGCACAAGCGGTCACCGGCCTCGGTGAACGGCTTGGGGAAATCGCCAGTGCGGTGCAGAGCGTCACCGATACCCTGGCGCAAATCGCCACGGCTGTGGAAGAACAGGCCAGTACCGCCGACGAAGTCAGCGGCAATATCCAGCAGGTCGATCAAGCGGCGGTGCGTTTGCTCGAAGGGGCCCGCGCGGTGAACCAGGCTGCGGATACCCTGAGCCACGGCAGCAAGGCCTTAAGTGACAATACCGGGCGCTTCCGCTTGAGTTGAGTCCGCCAGGACTTCTCAGGCGCGGATCACCGCCTCCGGGAAGTCCTGCTCCAGTTCGCTCTTGAGCCAGTCGATAAACCACGCCACATCCGCCGAGAGCTCGGCGGACGGCGTCAGCACCCGATAGCTTTCCAGCTTCACTTGCGCGTCCACCACTCGCACCAGCTTGCCGCTATGGAGTTCTTCGCGCACCAGCACTTCGTTGGCCAGCGCAATGCCCTGCCCGCTCTCGGCCACCGACAATGCGTGGTCGTTGTTGACGTAGAGCATGTCCGAATTGAGATGAATGTCGAGGTCGTTGGCGGCGAACCACAGGTTCCACCACTCGCCATCGTCGACGTGGATCAGGTTGTGTTTGACCAGATCCGCGGGGCTGTCGATGGGCTCGACGCTGGCCAGATAATCGGGGGAACAGATCGGAAACACCCGAGGACAAATCAGGCTGGTGCGCGAGTGAGCATATTGGCCGTCCACCCCGTAGACGATACCCAGGTCAGCGCTTTTGCCATCCACTTCGGTAAAGGTCGAATTGGGTTCGATGGCGAATTTCAAGCCCGGGCGCAGATGACGCATGGCCTCGATGCGCGGCATCAACCAGCGCTTGGCGAACCCCGGCACCACCATGATGCGCAGCCAGCGTTCGGCGTGCTTGGGCTGCGCCTCTTTTCCGGCCTCGATGATCAACTGCAAGGCGGCGGTGATCTTGCGGTGGTACTTCTCCCCCGCCGTCGTCAGGTTGACCCCGCGAGAGGTGCGCTCGAACAGTTGGATGCCCAGCCAGTCTTCCAGCAACTTCACGTGGCGGCCGATGGCCGGCTGGGTCACGTGCAGGGCCTTGGAGGCTTCGACATAGCTGCCCAGCCGGGCCGCGGCATCAAAGGCACGCACCGCGTTGAGCGGCGGCAAACGGTGGTCAGGCATGGTTTCCGGGCGCCTTCTGCTGTTAAATTTTTTAACAGCCCCTATGTTAAAATTGAAGTTTCGCCCCCGCAACCCCTCGCTGATAATCGATCCACAGCAGAACAAAAAAAGCTGGTTACAACACCCGAACGCAATCTCGATCCTGCCCAGAAAAATAATATCCATGGCCCGACGGCACAGCTGTTTTCAGCACGTGCGCAGGCGATGGGGGAATCGGAGGTAACGCATGAATGCCCTGCATTCGCTGCAAACGCTGGCGGTGTCCATCCGCTCAGTGCGCAAAGTCTACGGTGATCCAAAGACTGGTCCGGTGGCGCTGAAAAGCATCGACCTGGACATTCGCGACAACGAATTCTTCACCCTGCTCGGCCCTTCGGGCTGCGGCAAAACCACGCTCCTGCGGATGATCGCCGGGTTCGAATTCCCTACCGAAGGCGAGATTCTGCTCTACGGCGAAAACATCGCCGACCGCCCGCCCTTCCAGCGCCCGGTCAACACGGTGTTCCAGCATTACGCGTTGTTCCCGCACATGACCATCGCCGAGAACCTGGCTTTCGGTCTTGAGTCCCACCCGATGGGCAAAGTCCTGAACAAAACGCAAATGGCCGAACGGGTGCGCGAGATGCTCGCCCTGGTGCAGATGGAACGCTTCGCCAACCGCAAGCCGGCGCAACTGTCCGGTGGTCAGCAACAACGCGTCGCCCTCGCTCGTGCATTGGCGCCGCATCCCAAAGTCCTGCTGCTCGACGAACCGCTCTCGGCGCTGGACCTCAAGCTGCGCCAGGCCATGCGTGAAGAGCTGAAAACCATTCAAGCTCGCACCGGCATCACCTTCATCTTCGTCACCCATGACCAGGAAGAAGCGCTGACCATGTCCGACCGCATCGCCGTGTTGTCCGAAGGCGAAGTGCAGCAGGTCGGCCGCCCGGAGGACATCTACGAACGTCCGCGCAATCGCTTCGTCGCGGACTTCATCGGCGAAACCAACTTCATCGAAGGTACGGTCACCCGTGTCGAAGACGGCCTGGCCTGGTTCGCCGGCCCGGCCGGTCATCCGCTGCCTGCACAGCCATGCAGCGATGTGCGGGTCGGGGCCAACGTCACACTGTCCGTGCGCCCGGAGCGTCTGCATTTGGTACCGGGCAATACCGAAGGTGCCTTGCCGTGCCGGATCGAGGCGCAGATCTACCTTGGCACCGACCTGCAATACCAGGTCAGCCTGAACGACGGCTCGCGCCTCACCGTGCGCACCCCCAACTGCGTCGACCAGAGCAGACGTTTCGTAGCAGGAAGCCAGGCCGGTCTGTTGTTCGACCAGGGCAGCGCCAGCGTCCTGCACGATTGAGCACGAGGAATTGCCATGCACGCACTACCGATTGCCAACACGCTGGAACGTCGGCGGGCCTTCCAGAGTTTCCTCGGGGTCAGCCCGGCGCTGATCGCCATCGGCCTGTTTCTGATCGTGCCGATCCTGATCGTCATCGGCTATTCGTTGATGGAGGCCAACCCCTACGGCGGGGTGAACAAGGTATTGAGCAGTGACGCCTACACCTCGCTGCTGTTCGAGCGGCAACTGGACGACAGCCTGGCCTTCGCCGACTCCTACCTGATCATTGCCCTGCGCTCCATCGGCATCGCCGGGCTGACCACGCTCATCACCCTGTTGATCGGCTTTCCGGTGGCAGTGTGGCTGGCCATGCAACCGGCGCACCGCCGTGGCTTGTTGATCTTCCTGATCACCGTGCCGTTCTGGGCCAACCTGCTGATCCGCACCTACGCGTGGATTCTGCTGCTGCGCAACACCGGAGTGATCAACAACAGCCTGATGGGCCTGGGAGTCATCGATCAGCCGCTGCAACTGCTCTACACCGACGGCGCAGTGCTGCTGGGACTGGTTTACACCTATGCGCCCTTCGTCGTACTTCCGATCTACGCCACCCTGGAAAAAATGGACATCCGCCTGCTCGAGGCCGCTCAGGACCTCTATGCCGGACGCGTTCGAACCCTGCGCAAGGTGGTGCTACCGATTGCCAAGCCGGGAATTCTCGCCGGCGCCATCCTCACCTTCGTGCCTTGCCTGGGCGCGATGATCGCCCCGGAATTGCTCGGCGGCGGGACGCGGATGATGCTCGGCAACCTGATCTTCCGCCAGTTCAGCGATGCGCGTAACTGGCCGTTTGGTGCGGCGCTGTCGCTGGTGTTGATGGCGGCGGTGATGTTGGTACTGACTGTCTATGCCTTGCGTGCCGAGCGTCAGCGCATCGCCAAAGGAGGTGCGTGATGATCGGCCTGTTCAAACGCAACACGCCGGGCGTGCAGGACTTCCCGGGTTTCGGCGGATTCAGTTTCCTGTTCTATCTGTACCTCTACGCGCCGATCGTGGTGCTGGTGGTGTTCTCGTTCAACGCCAACCAGTCGGCCACGGTGTGGACCGGCTTCAGCCTCGACTGGTATCGCGCGGCCTTCGCCAACCAGGCCCTGCGCCAGGCGGCCGGCAACAGCCTGTTGATCGCGGTCTGCGCCAGCATGGTCGCCACGGCCATCGCCACCCTCGCCGCCCTCGGCACTTCACGGGGAGCGAAGTTCAAGGGCCTGCAACTGTCCATGGGCGCGATCATGTTGCCCCTGGTGCTGCCGGAAATCGTGGTCGGCGTCGCCACCCTCGCGCTGTTCTCCACCATCGGTCTGTCCCTGGGCTACGGCAACCTGATCATCGCGCACACGGTGTTCTGTATTCCGTTTGCCTTTCTGCCGATACGGGCACGCCTGAACGACATGGACCTGTCCCTGGAACAAGCCTCGGCCGACCTGTATGCCGGCCCGTGGCGGACTTTCCGCAAGGTCACCCTGCCGCTGCTGATGCCGGGGATTTTCTCCGGGCTGATGCTGGCCTTCATCGTCTCGCTGGATAACTTCGTGATCTCGATGATGGTCTCCCAGGCCGGCACCACGACCTTGCCGATCTTCATCTTCGGCCTGTTGCGCATGGGCGTGACACCCGACGTCAACGCCGTGTCGACCCTGATCCTGGGCGTCTCGGTGCTGTTCGTCACGCTCTCTTATCTGCTGGGCAAAAAGAAATCCTGAACCTTCAACGTACTGTGGGGAAATAGCATGAGCAAGTTGATTGCAAGCATCGGCACTTCGTTGTTCCTGACTTTACCGCTGACCATGGTCGGCAGCGTTCAGGCCGCGGAAAAACTCAATGTGGTGAGCTGGAGCGGCTACTTTTCGCCGGAGATTCTCGCCAAATTCCAGAAACAGACCGGCATCGAAGTCACGGTCGACTCCTACGATTCCAACGAAACCCTGCTGGCCAAATTGAAACAGGGCGGTGCCGGTTACGACGTGGCAATCCCGTCGCACCAGTTCGTGCCGATCCTGATCAAGGAAAAACTGCTGGAGCGTTTCGACCCGGTCAACCAGCCCTACTATGCCGGCGTCGTCGACAACCTGAAAAAACCCACCTGGGACCCGGAAGGCGCTTACTCGGTGCCGTTCATCTGGGGCACCACCAGTGCGGTGCTCAACACCGAGCGCTACAAGGGCCCTGCCGACAGCCTCAAGGTGCTTTACGAGCCGCCGGCCGAGTTGCAAGGGCGAATCAACATGTTCGACTCAGTCAGCGACGTGGTGGACATGGCCAGCCTGTACCTGAACATCCCGCTGTGCAGCGAAGATCCGAAGCAGATGCAGCAGATCCTGACCCTGCTCAAGGCACAGAAACCGTTCGTCAAGACCTACAGTTCCAAGGCCGGTTCGATCCGCGAAAACCTCGCCTCGGGTGAAATCGACATGTCGACCTTCTGGGGCGGCTCGTCGATGCGCGCCCGGGAGATGAATCCGAGCCTGAAATACCTGTACCCGAAAGAAGGCGTACTGGCCTGGGTCGACAACATGGTCATCCCGACCGGCAGCAAGCACCCGGCGAATGCCAAGGCCTTCATCGCGTTCCTCAGCCAACCTGAAAACGCGGCGATGACCCAGAACTTCCTCAAGCACCAGAGCCCGATCAAGGGCGTGGAGCCGTTTCTCGACGCGGGCCTGAAAGACGCTCCGGAACTGCACATTCCCGAAGGCACCCAGGTGGTGTTCAGCAAGACCTGCGGCGAAGGCGCGATCCGCCTGGCCGACCGTCTCTGGACCAACCTGATGCGTTGATCGCTACCGCCCCGACGCGATGGCGGGGCGTTTTTCCAGCCGTCTGAAAGGCCGCTTGCAATGAACTCTAATAACATCAGCGAACTGGTCCTGTTGCAGGCCCACGAGCTCGCCGAACGCATCCGCCTGCGCCAGGTTTCCTGCCGGGAAGTGATGCAGACATATCTTGCCCATATCGAACGCTTCAACCCGCTGGTCAATGCGCTGGTGAGCCTGCAAGCACCAGAAGACCTGCTGGCCCAGGCGGATATCCGCGACGCCGAGCTGGCCCGTGGTCAATACCGTGGCTGGATGCATGGCTTGCCCCATGCCATCAAGGACCTGTCCCTGACCCGCGGCATCCGCACCACGCTGGGTTCGCCGCTGTACAAGGACTTCATCCCCGAGCGCGACGGCATCATGGTCGAGCGGATCAAGGCTGCCGGCGCGATTATCATCGGCAAGAGCAACACCCCGGAATTCGGACTCGGCTCGCAAAGCTATAACCCGCTGTTCGGCGCGACCGGTTGCGCCTACGACCCGAGCAAGACCGCAGGCGGCAGCAGCGGTGGCGCGGCGGCGGCGCTGGCCATGCACCTGGTGCCGGTGGCCGACGGCAGCGACATGATGGGCTCGCTGCGTAACCCGGCCGCCTTCAACAACATTTTCGGTTTCCGTCCGTCCCAGGGCCGCGTGCCCTTCGATGACAGTGCCGACCTGTTTATCGACCAACTCGGCTACGAAGGCCCCATGGCTCGCAGCGTGCGCGATGCCGCGTTGCTGCTGTCGGTACAGGCCGGGGCAGATGCGCGGGCGCCACTGTCCATTGCCGAACCCGGCAGCGCCTTTGCGGCACCGCTGGATCGGGATTTCAAAGGTACGCGTCTGGGCTGGCTCGGCGACTTCAACGGCTACCTGCCGATGGAAAAAGGCATCCTCTCATTGTGCGAAAAGGCCTTCGGCGACTTCGAAAGCCTGGGTTGCCATATCGAACCCGTACAGCCCGAATTCGCGCCAGAGAAGCTGTGGAGCAGTTGGCGGACGTTGCGCCACTGGATGGTCGCCGGCTCGTTGGGCGCGACCTATGCCGACCCGCAAAAACGTGCGCTGTTGAAACCGGAAGCCTGCTGGGAAGTGGAGAACGGCCTGAAACTCTCGGCCACCGACGTGTTTGCCGCCTCGGTGACGCGCAGCGACTGGTATCGTGCGATCTCCAGGCTGTTCGAGAAGTACGACTACCTGTTATTGCCCAGCGCCCAGGTATTCCCGTTCGATAAAACCCAAGCCTGGCCCGCCTCCATCGAAGGCGTGACCATGGACACCTATCACCGCTGGATGGAGGTAGTGATTCCCGGCACTTTGTCCGGCTGCCCGGTGGCTAACGTACAGGTCGGCTTCAACGCCAGCGGCCTGCCCATGGGACTGCAAATCATCGGCAAACACCAGGCCGACTTCGCCGTGCTGCAATTGGCGCACGCTTATGAACAGGCCAGCCGCTGGTTTCAGCGCTGCCCTTCGCCACTGCTCAGATGAGCGATTTTGATAAACGGTTGAAAGCGCAGAGAAATATTTTAGATTTATGCTTGACGCATCCCCGTTACCGGTGAATAATGCGCGCCACTTGGCTACATAGCTCAGTTGGTTAGAGCATAGCATTCATAATGCTGGGGTCCGGGGTTCAAGTCCCTGTGTAGCCACCAAGTACTAAAAACGGCTTACCGCAAGGTAGGCCGTTTTTTTATGCCTGTAGGAGCGAGCTTGCTCCGGGCGGCGTTCCGACGATGGACGTTAACGATAACGCGTGTTTACTGGTTAAACGCGGCGCTCTTGAGTCCATCGCGAGCAAGCTCGCTCCTACACCTACACCGTCGGCAATGCCGACAACGCCCGCTCCCAGATCTGCCACGTCCGCAACCAGACCATTGCCTGCCAATCACTATCCGCCGGATAGAACTGCTCCAGCAGATTCAACTTGATCTCGCGCCCTGTTGCATCACTCGGGTTGCCATGCAGATGCAGCCAATGGTCATCACGCAGATGCCGGTGAACATCCGGCCCCGGATAAGTCCCGCACTCGATGACAAACGGCATCAGCCGCACCTGCGGCAGCGCATCGATCAATGCCTGCGAGGTGTAGCCGGTGGCCGTTGCCGCCACGCCGGTTTCACTCAGGGTATCGGCACCGGTTTGCAGACTGTAGAGCCACGGGCCGTAAATCGCCTGCGCATCCGCCAGCGCCGGATAGGCGGATTCGGTGATGGTCAACAACATCGGATGACCGTACTCGCCAGCGCCGGTATGCAAGTCGAAACACATGGCGACCTCGGCATGGGCCACGTGCTTTTGCACAATCCGGTGCAGCGTGCGGTTCGACCAGCTCGGTGCCAGCCCGCCGAAAAACAGGCCGTCGGGATGAGCATGCTGACCGCCCTCGACAATCGACATGACTGCCGGCCAGCCGTGCAAGCGGATCTGCTCGCCGAGCAAGGCATCGGCACGCTCACGCTGCGGACCGTGCAACTGTGGGCAGGCATAGATTTCGTGCAGGCCGTTGTAGGCCTGGTTGTCTGGCAGCGGTCGCTGGAAATCCAGGTGATTGCGGTTCAGGTCGATGTTGTCTTCGTTGACCCGGCGCAACCACGCCATGCCCCAGGGGTTGATGGCATGGATCATGACCACGGCGACATCCGCTGGCAGGGAACGCTTGCCCAACTCCTGCAGCCATTTGATCTGGCAGCCCGAACCATAGAAGCCTTCGACCCCGTGAGTGCCGCTCAACGCGATCAGCAGCCGCTTGGCGCCCGGATCACCCAGCACCGCCACATCGGTACTCAGCGGCTCGCCGAACGGTCCTTTGAGCGGGTGTGGATACTCCGTCAGCGTTGCGCCTGCCGTGGTCGCGGCGGCCAGGAATTGTTCACGCTGGGTGCGATAGCTGGGCTGGGTGGGAAACTCGGTCTGCATGTCTGCCTCTTGTTGATCTTCTGGCCTGTTTGTTGGCAACGACCCTACAGAAAATCCCGCCATTGATGAAGGACAAAAACGCCGGTGCCGTGGGGCCGGGTTTGCGTCCCTCCCGGTCGGCCGATAAAGTCCACCGATCGTAGATCCAACGGACGGAGTACCCCACACGTGTTCTCAACCTTCCCTTTGCGCCGCTATCGCCTGCCAGCTCTGGTTCTGCTCGCCAGCGCTTTGACCCTGACCGCGTGCAACAACGCTTCAGTCCCGACCCTGCCGCTCGCACCGGAAAGCGCTTCCGGTTTCCGCACCGACCTGAAAACTCAACACGCCGAGAAATACATGGCCGCGGCGGCCAACCCGCTGGCGGCCGAAGCCGGGCGAGACATGCTGCGCCGGGGCGGCTCGGCCATCGACGCGGCGATTGCGATGCAAGCGGTGTTGACGCTGGTCGAGCCACAGTCTTCGGGCATCGGTGGCGGCGCATTGATCGTACTCTGGGATGGCAAGGCCGTGCGCACCTACGACGGACGTGAAACCGCCCCGGCCGGCGCCACCGAGAAACTTTTCCTGCAAGCCAATGGGCAACCGATGGGGTTCACCCAGGCGCAGATTGGCGGTCGCTCGGTGGGCACGCCCGGCGTCTTGCGCGCCCTGGAACTGGCCCATCAAAAACACGGACGCCTGCCTTGGGCGCAGCTGTTTGAACCGGCCATCCGGCTCGCCGAGCAAGGCTTCGCCATTTCGCCACGCTTGCATCAGTTGATCGCCGCGGATTCGTCCATGCCGCGCTCAGCGGAAATGATGGCTTACTTGCGCAATGCCGATGGCAGCCCGAAAGCCGTCGGCACAAACTTGAAGAACCCGGCCCTGGCCGCCGTGTTCAAACGTATCGCCCATGAAGGCCCGGATGCCCTGTACAAAGGCCCGGTCGCCGAGGAAATCGCGGCCAAGGTACAGGGACACGCCAACCCCGGCAGCCTGTCCCTGACCGATCTCGCCAACTACCAGGCCAAGGAACGCGCACCGCTGTGCACCGACTACAAGCGCTGGCAAGTCTGCGGCATGCCGCCGCCGTCGTCGGGCGGGATCGCCGTGGCGCAGATCCTCGGCACGCTGCAAGCCCTGGAGACTCGCGATAAACGCCTGGCGCTGGCACCGTTGAAGCCGGTCAAGACCACGGCCCCCGCCGGCATCGAACCCGATCCGCAAGCGGTGCACCTGATCTCAGAAGCCGAACGTCTGGCCTACGCCGACCGCGCTCAGTACGTCGCCGACACAGACTTCGTACCCGTGCCGGTCAAGGGCCTGGTCGACCCGGCTTACCTGGCCAGCCGCGCCGCCCTGATCGGTGAACGCAGCATGGGCACGGCCAAACCCGGCACTCCGCCGGGCATCCGGGTGGCCTATGCGCCGGACCGTTCGCCCCTGCGGATTTCCACCTCGCAAGTGGTGGCCGTCGATGACGCAGGCGGTGCCGTGTCGATGACCACCACCATCGAGTCAGCGTTTGGCTCGCACATCATGGTTCAGGGTTTCATGCTCAACAACGAGATGACCGACTTCTCGTTCATCCCCGAGGAAAACGGGCAAAAAGTCGCCAACCGCGTCGAACCCGGCAAACGCCCGCGCTCCTCCATGGCCCCGACCCTGATCTTCGACCGCCAGAGCGGCGAATTCCTCGCCACCGTCGGCTCCCCCGGCGGCTCGCAAATCATCGAATACGTGGCCAAATCCACCATCGGCCTGCTCGACTGGAACCTCGATGCCCAAGCCGCCATCAACCTGCCCAACTTCGGCAGCCGCAACGGCCCGACCGAACTGGAACAGGGGCAGTTCAGCCCGAAGCTGATTCAGGCGCTGAAAGACAAAGGGCACAGCGTGAGCGAGATCGACATGACCAGCGGGACCCAGGCGATCGTTCGGGTCAAGGACGCCCAAGGCAAAGCGTCGCTGACAGGCGGGGCCGATCCGCGGCGTGAAGGGCAAGCGCTGGGGGATTGAGTCGTACGCGGGGATGAGAAAGGGCTTACCGGTGGGTAGGCCCTTTTTATTGGTAAAGAGTCCAGGTCGCCTCTCTCCCGCTGCTTTTTCCTACCCGCAATCCATTGCGCCCTGGTTAGAGTTTCCGCGCCGCGCACCTAAAATTTATCAGCACTCACAAGCAGTACGACACGGTCGACGCTGATAACGTCGAAATGGAGTAACCCATGAACATTCACCCGATTCACACCGAAGAGGATTACCGTGCTGCTCTCAAGAGCGTGTCTGCACTGTTTGAGAATGAACCAGAAATTGGCACTCCTGAGGGAGATTACTTTGACATCATGATTACGCTGATCGAGTCGTATGAGTCGAAGCACTTCCCGGTCGACTTACCCAACCCTATCGATGCGATCAAGTTCAGAATGGAGCAGTCCGGGTTGTCCGCTGCCGATCTTGCGCCTGCCATCGGCCGCACAAATCGTGTTTATGAAGTACTCAATGGCAAGCGAGCGTTGACGCTTCCGATGATCTGGAAACTGCACGAGCTGTTCGGGATACCCGCCCAGAGCCTGATCAAACCGGTCAAGCACGCTTGATCAGGGTCGGCTCTTGCAAGCATACCTACCGATAATACGGACGATACAGAACTCTGCTTATCGACTGATCTTCAACCCCTGCCGAACATGGTGCTTTTCCAGCGCCAGCTCGATCAGTCGCGTCACCAGTTCGCTGTAGGTCATGCCGGTGGCCTGCCACAGTTTCGGGTACATGCTGATGCGAGTGAAGCCGGGCAGCGAGTTGATTTCGTTGATCAACACTTCGCCGCTGTCGGTCAGGAACACATCGACGCGGGCCAGTCCGGAGCAGCCCAGTATCTGGAACGCTTCGACGGCCAAGGCGCGAATGCGCTCGCTGGCCTCGACGCTGATATTGGCCGGCACCACCACTTCAGCCGCCGTGTCGTCGATGTACTTGCTGTCGTAGGAATAGAACCCGCTGCGCACCACGATCTCGCCGCAGCCGCTGGCGATGGCGTCTTCATTGCCGAGCACCGCGCATTCAATCTCACGGCCGCTGACGGCAGACTCGATCAGCACCTTGGTATCGAAACTCAAGGCCAGCTCCACCGCTGCGGTGTATTCGGCCTCGTCGGCGACCTTGCTAACGCCCACGGAAGAGCCCTGGTTTGCCGGTTTGACGAACAGCGGCAAACCCAACTTGCCCTGCACCTCGGCAAACCCGGTACGTGCGGCCGTGGCACGGGTCAATGTCACGAACGGCGTCACGGCCAGGCCGGCATCGCGCAGCAGGCGCTTGCTGATGTCCTTGTCCATGCACACGGCCGAGCCGAGTACATCGGAGCCGACAAACGGCAGATCGGCCATGCGCAGCAAGCCTTGCAGGCAACCGTCTTCCCCGAGGGTGCCGTGGACAATCGGGAAGATCACATCAACATGGCCGAGCATTTCCTGACTGGAGGTTTCCACCAGTTGCTGGCTGGCTTTACCCGGCACCACCGCCAGTTCACGATTGGATTGATTGAGGGCGATCAGCGCCGGGTTTTCCTGGTTCAGCAAAAAATTCGAAGGGTCGTTGAGGTGCCAGTGGCCTTGTTTGTCGATGCCGATCAGCACCGGCTCAAAGCGTGAACGATCCAGCGCATCGACGATGTTTTTCGCCGACTGCAACGACACTTCATGCTCGGCCGAACGGCCTCCGAAAATGATCCCCACGCGCAACTTGCTCATGACCCGGCCTCATCCTGACAAATAAAAAACAACCTGTAGCGAATGCGCCCCACATTGCAGTATTTACCCTTGGTTTTCTAGCGGCCAAGCCGCCTTCCGATCAGAAGACAGGGAACCGCCGGCTGGGTTACCGTGTTGCGCATCAAGCTCAAGACGATCATCACCATGGCCAAGCGCACGCCTCGCAATGACTGGTTCCTTCGCGCGCCCGATGTCGGCGGGTTGCAGCGTTTCGAGGCGTTTTTTGCCGGCCATGGCTACGACCTTCACCGCCACGACACCTATGCCATCGGCCACACCCTGGCCGGGGTGCAGAGTTTTCAATATCGCGGCAGCTGGCGTCACAGCCTGCCCGGCGCAACGATCGTGCTGCACCCGGACGAAGCCCACGATGGCGAGGCCGGCACCGAGTCCGGTTTCCAGTACCGGATGATGTACATCGAACCGGCACTGATCCAGCAGATGCTCGGCGGGCAGCCGCTGCCATTCATCAAGACCGGGCTGTCGAACGATCCCCGCCTGTTCGCCGCCACGGGCGCGTTGCTGCGCAGCCTGGATTGCCCGCTCGATCCACTGGAAGAACAGGATGCGCTGTTCGATCTGGCGCAAGCCATGAGCACGGTTTGCGGTGCGTCGGGCAAGCGCTCGGGCTTCGATTACGTGGCCGCGCAACGTGCGCGGGAATACATCCACGGCGCCCTGGATCGCACCGTGACCCTGGATGAGCTGGCGCAGCACAGTGGCCGTGATCGCTGGAGCCTGTCCCGGGATTTTCGCCTGTTGTTCGGCACCAGCCCCTACCGCTACCTGACCATGCGCCGCCTGGACTTGGTCCGTGCGCTGCTGATTCAGGGTCAGAGCCTGGTCAGCGCCGCGCTGATCGCAGGCTTCAACGACCAGAGCCACATGACCCGGCAATTCGGCAAAACCTACGGTCTGTCACCGGCCCGCTGGATGAACATGCAGCGTCGTTGAGCCACGCACAATCGTACAAGAAGCGCGCCGGGGCGCTGGCTATCGTGGGTTCACCAACCACCGCGAGAGCTGTTTCATGAACGCTTACGAAAGCCTTAACTTCGCTGAAAAAATCAGCCAGATCGATTCCCACTGGTCGCCCCGGGTCATCGCCGAAATGAACGACTACCAGTTCAAGGTGGTGAAGCTGCTGGGGGACTTTATCTGGCACGACCACCTCGATACCGACGAAACCTTCATCGTGCTCGAAGGCCGGCTGCGCATCGATTTTCGCGATGGCCACGTGCTGGTGAATGCAGGGGAAATGTATGTAGTGCCCAAAGGCATCGAGCACAAGCCCTGTGCCGAGCAGGAGGTAAAACTCCTGCTGATCGAACCCAAGGGTGTCCTCAACACCGGTAGCGAAGGTGGCGAGCGCACGGCCGAGAATGATGTGTGGATATGAGCGCTGACCGGCTTACACCTGCAAGGTCTTGCCGTCCACCGGCTCGCCAATGGTCAGGAAGTGCCCGCCCGCCACGTGGTGCAAGGTGCGCAAGGCATCTTGCCCTTCGAAGTGCCAGCGCCCTTCGCTGAACACGCGTTCGTCAGCCTGGGCGGCAATCACTTCGGCCAGGAACAGATCGTACTGCTGGTGATTGTTCGGCTCCGGTAACAGGCGACATTCCAGCCAGGCCACGCAGCCTTCGAGCATCGGCGCATCGACTGACTCGCCAATGAAGGTCTGCAAGTCGTAGGTCTCGAACTTGTCGCGGCCCGGGCCCTGGGTCAACTCCAGGCCGGAGGTCGAACCGACGGTTTGCACAATGTCGGCCTGAGCGGCGCATGGCACGCTCAGTACAAAAGTGCCCGAGGCTTCCAGCAACTGGCGAGTCCAGGTGGACTTGTCCAGCACCACGGCAATTTTCGGCGGTTCGAAGTCCAGCGGCATGGCCCAGGCTGCCGCCATGATATTGCGCTGGCCACCGTGGGCTGCGCTGACCAGCACGGTCGGGCCATGATTGAGCAGACGATAGGCCTTGGACAAGGGAACCGGACGGCGGTGGGAAGCGCTCATTGAAGTCTGCTCCTGGGGGAAAAGAGCCGATTGTAGCGCCCACGTAACCCTGTGGGAGCGGGCTTGCTCCCACCAAGAGCTGATCGCAGGTCAGTTGGTGAGTTGATTGGCAAACTGCCCCACCGCATTGACCACTTTCTGCGCGCCGTCCTGGATCTCGACAATCACCGTACCCGCTTCCGCCGCCAGCGCCAGGCCCTGTTCGGCCTGGAGCTTGCCGTCGGTCATCAGCGCCACGGCATTGCGCGCCATGTCCTGATTCTGCCGTACCACGAGGACGATTTCGTCGGTGGCCTGGCTGGTGCGCGACGCCAGTTGTCGGACTTCATCGGCCACCACGGCGAAGCCCCTACCCTGCTCGCCTGCACGCGCCGCTTCGATAGCCGCGTTGAGCGCCAGCAAGTTGGTCTGTTCGGCAATGCCGCTGATGGTTTTGACGATGGTACCGATCACCAGCGACTGCTCGTTCAGGGCTTCGATGCCATCGCCAGCGGTTTGCATATGCTTGGCCAGGTCACGCATCACGTCCACGGCCTGGGTCACCACGGCGTTACCGCGCTGGGCGCTTTGGTCGGTTTGCTGCGAGGTGCTGTAGGCAATGTTGGCGGCCTCGGCGACGGCTTGTTCCTGATTGACCTGATCGGTAATCACCGTGGCGAACTTCACCACCTTGTAGAGCCTGTTGTTGGAATCGGCCACCGGATTGTAGGACGCCTCCAGCCAGACCGTACGACCGTGGCTGTCGACACGCTTGAAACGGTCGGCCACGTACTCGCCCGCGTTCAGGCGACGCCAGAAGCCCTGGTACTCGGCACTGTTGTACTCCTCCGGCAGGCAGAAGGTGCGGTGATGTTTACCTTTGATCTGCGCCAGGCTGTAACCCATACCACTGAGGAAGCGGTCGTTGGCAGTCAGCACGTTGCCGTTGAGGTCGAATTCGATCACCGCCGTGGAGCGCACCAGTGCGCCGATCAGGTTCTCGTGCTCGCGGGAGGCCTCGATGGTGCGGGTCAGGTCGCTGGAGAAGATCGAAAAATACTTGATCCGCCCATCGGCCGAGCGCACCGGTTGCAGGATCGAACGCAACCAGGCTTCCTGGCCCGTACCGCGCAACAGGCGCACTGCGCCGGCGAAGTGCTCGCCACGGGTCAGCGCGTGCTTGAAACGCTGCTGGAATTCGTCGAACTTCACGTGGTCCGGGACGAAGTCGTCGATATGTCGGCCGATCAGGTCACCGCTCTTGTAGTGCATCTCGCCAAGGAAGTTCTGATTGACCGACTGAACCCGTCCATCGCTGTCGAGAGTCAGTACCAACATCTCGCTTTCCAGACTTTCCTTCACTTGCTGGAGGCTGGAGAGTTCTTCACGAAGAGCCGACAGCTCCTGCTTCAAGCGTTTATTGAACATGGGAAAGCACCGATGGACAGGGGTAGTAAGCGATACACAACCTAACCATCGGCCTTGGAAACTTTTACTTAAGCGTGTTTCAGGCTTGTCCTGTAAAAATAGTTACGACGTGCACAATCAATGCGCGCCAGCAGTGGAACAGCCTGCGATTCTCGGCATCCGTGCACCAAAGTACGCGGCACTGCCCACGCCCACCGCGCCCATCACCGCACTGAACATCACGCAGATCCATGGACTCCATGGCATCAGACCGATCAACAACAGCGGTGTGACACTCGCCCACGCGGCGTAGGCAATGTTGTAGGTGAACGAGATGCCCGAGACGCGAATCCGCGCCGGGAACAGGCTGACCATCACCGATGGCACCGCGCCGACCACCCCGCAGGACAGGCCTGCCACGGCGTAGGCCAGGCCGAGCCAGTCGCCGCCCATGATCAGGCAGGCATACAGCACGCCGATGCCCAACGGCAGCAGCAGGCTATAGAGCATCACCGTGCGCCAGGCGCCGATGCGGTCGACCAGCAGCCCGGCGAGCACGCAGCCGATGTTCAAGAACACGATGCCCAGCGCGCTCAAGGCAAAGGTATGGCTGGCGGTCATGCCAAAGGTTTTCTGCATCATGGTCGGGGTGATGACCACGAACACCACCACGGCCGAGGTCAGCACACAGGTGAGGATCATCGCCGGCAAAATGGCCAGGCGATGCTCGCGCAGGACCGTGCGCAGCGGCAGTTCGCCAGCCGCCTCCCGTTGCGCCTGCATGGCCATGAACACCGGGGTTTCGCTGAGCCAGCGACGCAGCCACACGCCAATCACCCCGAACACGCCGCCGAGCAGGAACGGGTAACGCCAGGCGTAATCGAGGATTTCCCCCGGGGTGAATGCCTGCGCCAGGAAGGTCGCAGTCAATGCGCCGATCAAATAGCCGAAGGTCAGTCCCGCCTGCAGGAAACCCAGGGCATAACCGCGATGGGCGACGGGTGCGTGCTCGGCGACGAATACCCAGGCACTCGGCACTTCGCCACCCACCGCCGCCCCCTGGAGAATGCGCAGGGCCAACAGCAGCAACGGTGCGAAATAGCCGATTTGCGCGTAGGTCGGCATGATCCCGATCAGCAGGCAGGGCAGCGCCATCATCAGGATGCTCAGGCTGAAGACTTTCTTGCGCCCCAATCGGTCGGCGAAGTGCGCCATCAGGATGCCGCCCAATGGTCGCGCCAGGTAACCAGTGACGAAGATCCCGAAGCTTTGCAGCAGGCGCAGCCACTCGGGCATTTCCGGCGGGAAGAACAGCTGGCTGAGGGTCAGGGCGAAAAACACGAAGATGATGAAATCGTATATTTCCAGCGCCCCGCCGAGGGCGGCAAGCCCCAGGGTCTTGTAGTCCGAGCGGCTGAACGGCGCCGCGCGCGAATCGGTGTTGGCAGTCATGTAAAGAACTCTGGCACAGGCAAAAACCAAGGTGCCCATGGTCTACGCAAACGTGCTGGCGGACAACCCGTTAGACCAAAGTCCCATAGCCACGAAACAGCGCCGCAAAAATCCTCGGCTTGAATTAATGTTGGCGTCTGTCCAGACGGGCGGTTACTGCCCCGAGGACCACAACAAACATAAAAATCCGAGGTACTCCCGTGGCCGCTGATATCGAAGATAGCCGCTCCGCCCGTTTTGCCCTGCGCTGCTCAAGTTTTGCCGAACGCTGGTTTCCCGACTCCTGGGTGTTTGCTGCCCTGGCGGTGATTATCGTGGCCCTGGCCACCATGGCGATGGGTGCTAAACCCACCGACGCCGCCATGGCCTTTGGTGATGGCTTCTGGAGCCTGATCCCCTTCACCATGCAGATGGCCTTCGTGGTGATCGGCGGTTATGTGGTCGCCAGTTCGCCGCCAGCGGTGAAACTGATCGACCGACTGGCAAAGCTCCCGAAAAACGGCCGCTCTGCCGTGGCCTGGGTCGCGCTGATCTCGATGGTCGCATCGCTGCTGAACTGGGGCTTGTCCCTGGTGTTCGGCGGTTTGCTGGTGCGCGCCCTCGCCCGTCGTACCGATCTGAAAATGGACTATCGCGCTGCCGGTGCCGCCGCCTATCTGGGGCTTGGCGCGGTATGGGCCTTGGGCCTGTCGTCGTCCGCTGCGCAATTGCAGGCCAACCCGGCGAGCCTGCCGCCGTCGATTCTGTCGATCACCGGGATGATTCCATTCACGCAGACGATCTTTCTCTGGCAGTCCGGCGTGATGCTGCTGGCCTTGATCGTCATCTCGCTGATCATTGCCTACGCCACCGCCCCCGGCCCGAACTCGGCACGTGATGCCAAGGCCTGCGGTGTCGATCCGAGTTTCAACCTGCCACCGCTGCAACCACGCACCCGCCCCGGCGAATGGCTGGAACACAGCCCGCTGCTGACGATTCTGCTGGCGTTGCTGGCTGCTGGGTGGCTGCTCCATGAGTTTTCGACCAAACCGGCTATCAGCGCGATTTCCGGGCTGAACACCTACAACTTCCTGTTCATCATGCTCGGTGCCCTGTTGCACTGGCGTCCGCGCAGCTTTCTGGACGCCGTGACCCGTGCGGTGCCGACCACTACCGGCGTGCTGATCCAGTTCCCGCTCTACGGTTCGATCGCGGCGCTGATGACCACGGTCAAGGGCGCCGATGCGCAGACCCTGGCCCATCACATCTCGACCTTTTTCGTCAGCATTGCCTCCCACGACACCTACGCGCTGCTGATGGGCGTGTATTCGGCGATTCTCGGCTTCTTCATCCCGTCCGGTGGCGGCAAGTGGATCATCGAAGCGCCGTACGTGATGCAAGTGGCCAATGACCTGAACTACCATCTGGGCTGGGCGGTGCAGATCTACAACGCCGCCGAAGCCCTGCCAAACCTGATCAACCCGTTCTTCATGTTGCCGCTGCTGGGCGTGCTGGGGTTGAAAGCGCGGGACTTGATCGGCTTCTCGTTCGTGCAATTGCTGGTACACACGCCATTGGTGCTAGTGTTGTTATGGGCACTGGGGACGACGCTGGCGTATTTGCCGCCGGTAATGCCGTAACCAAAAAAAGGGCCGATATTGATATCGGCCCTTTTTGTTCCGCCCTGTCTGTTTCAGTATCTGCCGGACTTATACGCTGAAAAGGATCTGAGCATGTTCAAACTCGCGGCACTCACTCTCGCAGCCCTCACCCTGAGCACCACCGCCCACGCCGATGCCAACTTGAAGCTGGGCACTACCGAACGCGTTACCCGCCTCTTCGCCTACCCCAACAATTGCAACGTGATCTGCTTTCGCAACTGGACGCTTGAGCAAACCGTCGAGCACTACCTGACCCAGAGCGTGCAGCGCGATGGCTACGGTGACGCGAAGGTTCTGGTCAAAACCGATAACGGTCAGCTCCACGCAGAAATCATCGGCGTGCCCAACGGCTATGAAAAACCCTTGGCAGCGCTACTCGATGCCGGTGACCTGGCCTATAACGGCGCCAGCAAACTGAATGCCGATGGCAAGTGGGCGTACAGCTGGTATCTGTTCCTGCCGCTGGGCATGGCCCTGGAAAACCGCAAAAGCGTCGAACTGCTGCACTTCCCGCCCGACTATTCGCTGACCCAGGCCCAGGATTACCTGAAGTCCGCCACCACGGATCGCTGGGCCACGCTGCTCACCGCCAATGGCATCCCGGCCGAACAGACGCCAGGCTTTCAGACCATTGTCGACATCGCCCCTATCGCCGCCCCATCCAACGCCGGCAAGGACCTGGAGGGCGTCTACAGCTACTTCAACGACTACCAGACCACCATGGTCAGGAACGTCAGCCTGCACGCCAACGGTGAAGCATTGCCAATGGTCGCCTTCGGCGCGCCGGTGCGTAACTGGATCAAGCAACAATACGGGCCGACCGTGAACGTGCTGGGCCTGGCGACGATCAGCCCGAGTGACGGGGTGAAGGTGCGGGTGCTGGGTTCCAACCACCCGAGCTACATCTGGTACGCCGCCGATCCGGCGAACTATTCCGGCAATGATGCCAAGGCCAAGGCCGATGCGGCGGGCCTGAAAGTCATGGGCCAGGATTTGAGCGCCGCGTGCTGGCAGGCCGTCATGGGCAGCCAACCGGACAGTAATGCCGATGTCGAGCTGAAAACCTGCACGCAAACCTGGCAAGTGGCCGAGAAGGAAAAAACCTGCACGCTGTTCTACACCTCGATTCGCAACCTGACGCAGGGACAGGCGGCGGCCAAATGCTCGACTGCACCGGTCCAACTGCAGCTCAAACAGCTCAAGGCGCCAGCTCCAGCCACGGCCCTGCCCGCTCCACCGCTATAAACCGATGGCTGGCAGTCGACCTGTCAGTTATGACAGTAGACCGCCCGCGATATCTGCGAGAGGCTTGGGCCGTACCCATGTGCTGCGGCGCTGACAGGATCGTCAGCCAATGGAAGTCGCAGCACCCAGCCGACAAGGAACGTTATGAAAGCCAATGCACTGCGCAAGTCTCTCGCACCGCCGCAGGGTGTTTACCCTTTTGTGGCGTTGCCCCTTCACCTCGGATTTCCATCCCTGGCCGATTTCGAGATTCTCTCGAACGACAAAGGCACGCCGATGGCGGTAGCAGCGCTGCGCGAGTTTCCCCGCATCAGTCGAATCTGCCGGGTGTCGGGGCATTTGCTGCCCTATCGCAGCCGACATACCCGCCAGCTGGCGCCCGATGTTCACGTCTATGACCCGCGCTTCTGCGGGCTGCTGCGCCACTCTTGCGACCCGAACGTGTTTCTGGACATGAGTGAGCTGTGGTTATGGGCGCTGAAGGACATTCAGAAAGGCGACTGGCTGTCGATGGATTACGCGGCCACGGAAGACAAGCTGCTGCGCCAGTTCGCCTGCCACTGCGGTTCGTACAACTGCCGGGGCTGGATCACCGGATACGATGAAGCGCCGAACGCCGACGGCCAGCCGTTTTTGCAACAGTGGCGTCGGCAGAGTCTGCGCTGAGGGACTTTACAGGGGCTCGAACGGACGCAGGCGGTACTGCGCTGGCAGTTGCTCGAAACCGCTAATGGTCGCATTCAGGCTCTTCCAGCGGCCATCCTTGATGCCATAAATGCAGCCGTGGACCGACAGGCTCTGCCCGCGGTGCCAGGCGTTTTGCACAATGCTGGTGTGACCGACGTTGGCCACCTGCTGGATTACGTTGAGCTCGCAAAGACGGTCGACCCGTTCTTCCTCGGTGGCAAGTTTGGCCAGTTCTTCGCGCTTTTCGTAATACAGGTCGCGAATCGAGCGCAGCCAACCGTCGATCAGGCCGAACTGACGATCCTGCATCGAGGCGCGCACACCACCGCAGCCATAATGACCGGTGACGAGGATGTGTTTGACCTTGAGCACATCGACCGCGTACTGAATCACCGACAGGCAGTTGAGGTCGGTGTGCAGCACCACGTTGGCCACATTACGGTGTACGAACAGATCACCCGGTAGCATGCCGACGATCTCGTTGGCCGGCACCCGGGCATCGGAACAACCGATCCACAGGAACTCAGGAGTCTGTTGGCGAGCCAGCTTGGCGAAGAAGTCAGGATCTTGCTCCTTGATCGCAGCGGCCCAACGCTCGTTGTTATCAATCAGATCTTGTAATTCGTTCATGCTTTGAAGCCTCAAGAATGATGCGCAGCTTTGACTGACAACCGTCCGTCGGGGTCACGCGCGAAATGCAAATGCTCTCCTGATCCGGAACACAGGGCTCCATGCCGGTGGAATTCTCGGTAGCCAAGTAGGTCAACCGTAGTAAGGCCTACAGTATGAGGAATTACCATGAATGATTCACGACGTCCGTACGATGCGGTGCAACCGGAACCCGTCGATGACGACGAAGACCGCATGGGCTCGGTGCGTGAGCTGGATTTCGATGAAGAAGAGCCCGGTGCCAGAATCGGTGACGAATTGCCGGACGAGGAGCGCAAGCAACTGATGCCTCGTCGGCGCGTACGTGAAGCGGATCTGACCGGTGCCTCGACCGGAAACCATCAACCTACCGACG
This sequence comes from Pseudomonas sp. GL-R-19, assembly GCF_019956375.1. Classification (NCBI taxonomy): domain Bacteria; kingdom Pseudomonadati; phylum Pseudomonadota; class Gammaproteobacteria; order Pseudomonadales; family Pseudomonadaceae; genus Pseudomonas; species Pseudomonas sp. GL-R-19. The sequence goes on from NZ_JAHBDJ010000047.1 coordinate 24,819, forward strand.
ATGACTTGAGCCCGGAAACCCTGATCCGTGAAGACGGCGCCAGGGATGCCCATGAGGCCGGTGAGGACAGTCGGGCCGACTGGGACCTGAGCATTGTCGATGGCCATGACATCGGCGGTGGCAGCGGGCTGGATGAGGCAGAACAGGCGCTACGCGATCCTCTCGACAAAAAACGTTGATCCTGTGGCGAGGGAGCTTGTCGGATCGCCGCACCGTCCCGCTCGGCTGCGAAGCAGTCGCAAAACACATCCCCAAATGCTCTCGGGGGCCGCTTTGCGACCCAGCGGGAGCAAGCTCCCTCGCCACAGACGGGTATGAATCAATCCACCAAAGTACAGGCCATGACCACCGCATCTTCGCGCCCACCCACCGCCGGGTAGTAATCCCGGCGCCGGCCGATCTCGTTGAAACCATAACGCTCGTACAGCTTGAACGCCGCGGTATTGCTGTCGCGCACTTCCAGGAAACACTCCCGGGCGTCGGCCTTGTAGGCAATCGACATCAAATGCTCAAGCAATGTCAGCCCCAGGCCACGGCCCTGGTTTTCCGGCTTGACCGTAATGTTCAGCAGATGAGCCTCGTCGAGGATGATCTGCACCACACCGTGGCCCACCTGTTGCTGACCTTCGAACATCAGCCAGATCTGATACTTGCCCAGGCCATCGAGGAAAATCCCGCGAGTCCAGGGATGGCTGTAGGCTGCGTATTCGATTTTCAGTACAGTTTCCAGGTCCGCCTCGTTCATCGGGCGAAACGATACAGCGTCACTCATTCGATTCTTTCCAGCGCGCCATCAGCCGGCGCATGGCTTGCCAGACATCAGCCTTACGCTGTGGCTCTTCCATTAATAATTCCAGGCCCGGCACCGCCCAGGCCGAGCCCAGGCCTTCGATCTGCAACTCGCGATTGAACGCCTCGGCATCCGCCTCGCCGGCAAATCGCACCGCGGGTAAGCCGATCAGCCACAAGCAGGCGCAGGGCGTTTCTTCCATGCGCACCGAGAGGAAACCTTGCACGAAGTCGCGGGCCGCTTCCGGGCCTTGATCCATCGTGCCACGCACCAGCAACGGCCAGCGTACCGGCTCACCGACGATCTGCGGGCTGTCCGGCAGACCGGCGGCGCGCAGCATGTCCTTGAGCAGCAGATAAGCAGGATCGCGGCTCTGGAAGGATTCGCCTGTGGGTAACTCCACCAGCAGCAGGCAACGCCCGGCCCGCAACAATTGCAGGGCGAAACGCGGGGGCGGCACGATCGGGGCCTTGACTACGACCGGCGCCTCTTCAGCCTCTTCCACCGGTTTGGCACCGGTGCGCGTGCTTGCCAGCGATGGTCGCGGCACCTCGATCTTCGCCCGCTCGGCCGGCTTGGCCACAGGCGCCACGGGCGTCTGGGCCACAACAGCGGGCACGACAGGCGCGACCACAACCGGCTCTGGCATGTCCAGCAGCTCGGGCCGCGACGGCGCGGCAAAGGGCAATTCGGTACGCGGCAGCCAGTTGACCACCTGCATGGCGGCCAGATAAGCGCGACGACGGGACTCGATAAGCAAAGGTCGGCCACTTGTGGATAACTAAAGTGCGCTGATTCTACCGCCGTTCGCTAAAGATCGCCCGCGCTGTTGATCGATAGACTTCACCGATAGTCTTTGCACCTATGAAAAATGGCGACAGCCCGTCCCGAGAGTGAATCGCATCGCGCCCGATGCAGTACAATCGCGACTTTTAATCGCCAACCAGCCGGCCATTCCGATGATCGAACCCAAGCGCGTCTTGCGCGCCCTCGCTGAACACTGGGCACTTCTGGAGCCACTGTGCGAGCACTTCGACCAAGGCACACTGAGCCTGAACGAACTGCGCACGCAACTGGCCGCCCAGCAACTCGACAGTACGCCGCAGGACATCACCAGCCTGCTGGACGTGTGGATTCGCCTCGACATCCTGGTTCCCGTGGCCAAAAGCCCGAACCGTTTCGAGCTCAATGCGCAGATTCACGACTTCCTCGCCTATCTGCGCCGTGAACACCGCCTGGGCCTGTGCCTGGAGATCGAAGCCTACCTGCGCCACCTGGAGCGTCTGGCCGGTTATATCCAGGACGCATTCGATATCCGCGATGGCAATGACCTCGCCCGCCAATTGCGTCTGCTCGACATGCGCGTGCGTGACGTACTGAAAAAACTCGATAACGACGAACAGGCCCTGGTGGCCGTCGCCGAACGGGCGAAAACCAGTGATCGGCAGATTCCGTTGCGCCAGCGTTACGCTGAAGTGCTGGCGACCTGGGACGAATACGTCGAGCCGATGATTGATCTGGTGAACGCCGACGGCGCCTTCGAACAAGGCGTGCGCAAGGTCGAAACCGTCCTGCTGAAGATGCTCAGTGAACAGCAGCGCCTCGGCCACCTGGTCGACGACGACATGCTGCTGCGTACCCACGCACGCATCCTCGAAATGCAGACCAGTGCCCAGCTGACCCTGCGTCACGCCCGCGAACTGCTCTTGCCGCTGCGCGAAGAAGCCCGCCGGCACAACGCCGTGACCCGTGGCGCGGCGCTGGCCCTGTCGATGATCCGCCGCAAGGGCATCGACGCCGTGCCGCAAGCGGCGATGCCGATGTTCACCCGCCCGCAAAGTACCTTCCTCGGCAGCGCCAGTCAGGTCGAAGCATACGTTTACGCCCTGGCGCGTTTCGAACCGAAACCGGCGCGCTTCCCCAAGGCCCACAAGACCCAGAAAGGCGAAGCCCCGCGTGCGCCGCGCACCGTTCGGGAAATGCTCGAACGTTGCGAGGACGCCCTGCCGATGCCGGACCTGATGACCTGGCTGCTGGAGCAGGAACCGGACGGCGCCACCGACGAATTGCTGTACTGGTTCTCGCGCCTGTCGCGGGAAAAACGCTTCACGCGCGAGCGTCTGGAGCGTCGCGAATACCATACCCACGAGCATCAGGTCAGCCTGCGCTCCTTCGCCCTGCTCTCGGTCAGCGACACCGCCGCCGAGGATTCTGCGAGCACTCCTTATGCATCTTGATCTATCCGAACTGTCCCATCTGGCACCGATCTTTCGCGAGCTGTTCAAGGGTTACCACGTCAGCCGCCGCGATCCGGAGCTGTACGCACAGTTGTCGAACTTTCAGGACCAATACCGCACGCTGTTCAAGGCCCTGGGCTTTGAACTGGTCTGCGACACCCGCGGCTTCTACTACTTCGTGCCGGACCTCGCGGCGGCGGCGGTGAACAAGACCGCCCAGCGTCTGGCGCTGTTCACCTTCATCCTCGTCGAGCACCTGGCCGACCAGGGCCGCGACCCGATCTCTGTGCTCGACGGCGGCAGCCTCGGTCGCGATGAGCTCCCATCGTTGCTGGAAAAGTACCGCGACCTGTTCATCCAGGCCGAAGTGCAGACCCAGGACGAGCTGGAAGAAAAGATCATGCGCCGCATGACCCAACTCGGTTTTGCCAGCGAAGAAAACGGCATCTACCGTTTCCTGCCGCCGATGCACCGTTTCCTCGATGTGTGCCTGTCGGTGCAGCAGGACCGCGATCTGGCCGCCAGCCTGCACAGCGTCCTGCCGTTGCCGGTGCCGGTGCTGATCGACGACGACAGCGACGAAAAACTGCTGCAGACCGATGACCCGCTCGACCTCGCAGAATTTGAAGATGAAAGCGAAGAAGACGCCCTGGCCCGCGCCATCGCCGAAGAACAGGAGCTCGACGCATGAGCAAGGAACGTTACGGCATCCGCCGCTTTGCCCTTTTGAACACCGCCGGCTATAGCCTTGGCCTGTTCCCGCTGGAAGAGCCGCTGTCGGTGTACGGCGCGAACAACCTCGGTAAATCCGCCTCGATCAACGCCTTGCAGTTCCCGATCCTGGCGCGCATGTCGGACATGAGCTTCGGCAAGTACAGCCTGGAGCAGTCCCGGCGCTTCTACTTCGCCTCGGACACCAGCTACATCCTGGTCGAAGTGAACCTGCCCCACGGTCCCCACGTGATAGGCGTGGTCGGTCGCGGCCCGGGCGGCGGTTTCGGTCACCAGTTCTTTGCCTACGCCGGCAAACTGGACCTGGCCCACTACCAGAAAAACGACACCTGCCTGCGTCAGAAAGAACTGTTCACCAACCTTGAGCGCGAAGGCCTGAAAGCCTACGAACTCAAGCCGGACGAACTGCGCCGTTTGTTGGTCGGTGGCCACACCTCGATCCCGCTGGACCTGACGCTGATTCCACTGCGCTCCACCAGCGAGCAGAGCCTGAAAACCTTCCGCGCGCTGTTCATCAACCTGCTGCACATGCGTGAAATCACTGCGGCCAAGCTCAAGCAACTGTTCCTCGATGCCTTCGAACACAGCCTGCGCTCCGGCAGCGTCGATTACATCGCCGCGTGCGAAGAAGCGTTCCGCGATGTACGCCGCATGGAGCAGGACTACAACTCGCTGGTCGCCGCCGGCCCGCTGGTCGAAGCCTTGGCCAACGGTGTGAAACAACGCGACATTCTGCGCGGCAAACTGCACCGGATCTCGCCCCTGCTCGACTCGCTGCTGGGCACCTGGTCGGACTACGCCAGTGCGCGCAAGGAGGAGCTGACCATTCAGGCCGAGCACTACCGCAATGAGCAGGACGCCCTGCAAAACGACCAGCGCGGCGGCACTCAGGAACTGATGCGTCTGGAGCGGGAAATCACCGGCATCCAGCGCTGGCTCGGCGAATTGTCGGTGCTCAAGCATCGCTTTGCCCTGATCGATGACGTGAAGGTGCTGGAACAGCAACTGCTGGCCGCCAAGGACGCCCACGACGAACTCGCCGGTGCATTGGCGCAATCCCGCCAGTTCAGCGCCGAAGATCTCGAAGAGCGTCTGCGCGATCTGGAAAAACGCCTGAAGTCGGTCAAACAGCAACTCGATCACGCCGACAACAACAGCTACGCCCGCCTGCGCGAAGAGTTCTCGCAGCAGGACGTCGAACGACTGATGCGCTTGTTCAACAGCGCGCTGTTCAGCCTGCCATTGGGCGAACACGGCATCACCCTCGACGACGACGGCGAGTGGGTCAAATCCGTGGAGCTGATCCTCGACGGCTTCAAAGGCGAACGCTTCGAAGTGCCGGGCCTGTCCATCGACATCTCGCACATCGAACCTCCGGCATTGCAGGCCCTGGCTGACCGCGCGGCGTTGCGCGATCAGAAAGAGCGCCTGGAAAAAGAACTCAAGCAACTGAAAACCCAGCAAGCCGTGGCCGCCGACCGCGCCGCGAGCAAGACCCAGACCGAAGCGCTGTACCAGCAAGTGCTGGATGCACAGAAAGCCCTGGAAGACTTCCGTCGTGCGCAAACCCTGAGCGCCGAGGAAGGCGACAAGCTTGAGCAGCTGGCACAAATGGAAGCGGCGCAGGATGAGCTGAAGCGCTCCAGCGACGCCTTCACCGAGCGCGTCCAGCAACTGTCGGCCAAGCTGCAACTGGTCGGCCGGCAGATCGGTGACATGGAAGCCAAGCAACGCACCCTCGACGACGCCCTGCGCCGCCGTCAGTTGCTGCCAGCGGACCTGCCGTTCGGCACACCGTTCATGGACCCGATCGACGATTCGATGGACAACCTGCTGCCGTTGCTCAATGACTATCAGGACAGCTGGCAAGGTCTGCTGCGCGCCGATGGTCAGATCGAAGCGCTGTACGCTCAGGTGCGCCTCAAGGGCGTGGCCAAGTTCGACAGCGAAGACGATATGGAGCGTCGCCTGCAACTGTTGATCAACGCCTATGCGCACCGTACCGATGAAGCCCTGACCCTGGGCAAGGCGCGTCGCGCGGCGGTCACCGACATCGCCCGGACCCTGCGCAACATCCGCAGCGACTACGACAGCCTCGAACACCAACTGGCACTGTTCAACCGCGAGATCAACAAACGTCAGGTCTCCAACCTGCAGAGCTTCCGTATCGTGCTTGCGCCGAACAAGGAAGCGCTCAAGCACATCGACCAGATCATTCACAGCGCCGGTCAGTACGAAGAAGGCGAAACCCTGTCGGTGTTCGATCTGAGCCAGAGTGCGGAACAGGACAACAAGAACGAAGAGGCCAAGGAATACCTGGCGCGGCTGGTGGCGGCAAACCACAACCAGCTCGGCCTCAAGGACTTGTTCGAACTGGCGTTCGAGATCACCAAGGTCAACGGCCAACCAGTGATCCACACCGACATCGACGGCGCCGCCTCCAATGGCACCACCATGACCATCAAGGCGCTGACCAACATGTACTTGTTGCTGCACTTGATGGACCGCGACCAGGCCGGTCGCGTGCGCCTGCCGTACTACCTCGACGAGGCGGCGGACATCGATGAGAAGAACCAGGCCGCCTTGCTGGAAACCAGCCTGCAGCTGGGCTTCGTGCCGATTCTGGCGAGCGTGAAGCCGCAGGTCTGCGCCAGCGTCGCCATCGACCTGGAAGGCGGCAGCGGCCCGGCCGGCATCTACATCGACGAGGCGGACTGGAAGTACATCCGTCGTCACGATCAGGTGAAGGCGACAGTCAACGAACAAGCGGATGAACCGGAGCTGGATGCAGTTTGAGGCTTGAATCGAAGGCAATGAAAAAGGCGGCTATCCAATGGATCGCCGCCTTTTTTCATCAACCTGTTTTTAGTCTTTCAGTGCGTTTGAGGGCCTCTTCGCGAGCAGGCTCGCTCCCACTTTAGATCGGCGTAAACGCAATCCATTGTGGGAGCGAGCCTGCTCGCGAAGACGGCAGCACAAGCACCATCAGACTACTTGCCGATGGAAATCTTCGGCGCCCAACCCAGCCATTCCTCCTCAAACTTGTCAAACAGCGCGAACGTCTGCTCCGGTTGCGCCGGGCCGCCCATGCGCTCACCGTCCGGTGTGGCAAAGGCAACACCGCCCTGAATCATCGTCTCCAGGGATTCAGTGCGCACCGTTGCGCCTTTGAACAGGCCGACATCGAAGTCGAAACCGCTGGTGTTCCAGAACCGCGTGCCGCTGCGTACCAGTGGAGCGTATTTCGGCTCGATCAGGATGTGGATCAGGACACGATCAGCAGTCTGGCCCAGTTCATAACCCGTCACCTTGCCCACGGTGATTTCGCGATACGTCACCGGCACGCCGGCCTTCAGCGATCCGCGACGAGCGGCGCTGAGCACCAGACTCAATCCCGCTTCCTGCTTGGCGGTTTCCGGCGCAGCGACCAAAGCGACAAAGTTCTTCTGCGGCCCCAGATTTTTCGCTGCCGGTTGCACCTCGATGTATTGCCCGGTCACCAGGGTTTCGAGATTGGACGTCTTGATCAGGCCCAGCTCAGGCTTGACCACCCAGAACTGACTGCCAACCCGGGCGATGCGTTCCGGCACTTCGGTAATCCGCGCGGTCAGCAGCACCGATTGCAGGTCGTCACTCAGGTCAACGTCCTCGATCTTGCCGACATCCAGGCCCTTGAAGCGAATCGGCGTGCCCGTACGCAAACCATCGGCGCGGTCTACCTTGATGCTGATCACCTCACCCTTTTGCGTGGCGTCGTCACGGCTGGCAAACAAGCGGAAACGTGGAATGCGCTTGCGTAGCGGCGCCTTGGCTTCCGGGGTTTCAAACGCAATACCACCGGCCATCAAACTTTGCAGAGACTCACTTTTGACTTGAATCCCACCGGTCAGTCCACCCGTGAGCGTGATGCCGCTGGCATTCCAGAAGCGTGTCGAGGCGTTGACCAGATCCTCGTATTCCTTCTCGATGTGCACGCCGATGATCAACTGCTTTTTGGTGCGCGAGAACTGATAGCTCTGTACGGAGCCGACTTTAACCTGCTTGTAGAGAACCGGGCTGCCGACTTCCAGCGAACCAAGGTTTTCCGTGAATAACACCAAATGCAGTCCAGGTGCACGCAGATCCAGCGGCGGCGCCTTGGCCCGTGCCACAAACTCCCGTTGTGGAGCCGAACCCTTGTCGCCAGGTCGCACAGCGATGTAGTTACCTTTGACCAGCGCTTCCAGGCCGGTAATCCCTGCCAGGGAAATCGACGGTTTGACCACCCAGAATTGCGTACCGTCCACCAGGTAATCTTCGGCCAATGGATCCATCGTCAATTCGGCAGTGGCCCCGGACAGATCAGGATCGACCTTCAGCGCCTTGAGATTGCCGACCTGGATGCCTTTGTACATCACCGGCGTACGACCGGCCTGCAAGCCTTCGAAGTCGCTGAGCTTGACCTTGACCCGGATACCGGCCGCCGCTGCATCGAAGTCTTCGTAGAGTCTGAACGGCAGGCTTGGGTCGGTAGGCGGGCTGTCCTTGCGGTTTTCAGGCGTAGCGAATGCAATACCACCGGCGACGATGCTGGCCAACGACTCGCTGCGCACTTTCACACCGGACAGATTGGCGTCGATGCTGATGCCGCTGGCGTTCCAGAAACGTGTGTGTTTGCGTACCAGTTTGGCGTAAGTCGGCTCGATGAAGACCTTGAGCTCGACAGTGCTCTGGTCCTCGGACAGCACGTAGCTCTTGATCTGACCTACCTTGATCTGTTTGTAGAACACCGGGCTGCCGCGGTTCAACGAACCCAGGCGATCAGCTTTGATGGTCAGGTGCAGACCCGGCTGGGCATCGGAGAGCGGCGGCTCCTGGGCCAGGGCCTTGAATTTGCGGACGGGCTCGCCTTCCCCCGGACTGATGGCAACATAGTTACCTGAAACCAGCGTCTCAAGACCGGTAATCCCTGCCAGCGTCACGCTCGGCTTGACCAGCCAGAAACGCGTGCTGGTTCGCAGGTATTGCTCTACGTCCTTGTTCATTTCGATACTGGCGATCACACCTTTGGAACTGCCCTCATCATCGAGCTTGAGGCTTTTGACCTTACCGACTGGCATGCCTTTATAGACCACTTCGGTCTTGTTGGCCTGAATGCCTTCGCCACTCTCAAAACGCACCTGAATCTCGATGCCGGTCTCGTTATAGGCACGCCAGCCGAGCCAGCCGCCAATGATCAAGGCGATCAGGGGCAGCACCCAAATGGCAGACCAGTTCGAGGCCGGTCGGGTTTTCGCTACAGGCAAATCAGTCATGGTCGTCGTCCGACTCCGTGTTATCCCAAATCAGTCGGGGATCGAAAGTTACTGCGGCAAGCATCGTCAGAATCACTACAGTGGCGAAGGCGATGGCGCCAAGATTGGCTTCGATGCTGGCAAGCCGGCCAAAATTCACGACCGCCACGAGGATGGCGATCACAAAGATATCGAGCATCGACCAGCGGCCGATGAATTCAATGAAACGGTACATCCAGATACGCTGGCGAGCCGAAAGGGGCTGACGGCGCTGCACGGAAAACAGCAGCAGAGCGATGCCTACCAGCTTGAAGGTGGGCACCAGGATACTGGCGATAAACACCACCGCCGCAATGGGGATCATTCCGTAGTGCACCAACTCGATCACACCCGCCATGATCGTGCTGGGCGCACCCTTGCCCAGAGAGTTCACGGTCATGATCGGCAGCAAATTGGCCGGTATGTAAAGAATGGCGGCGGTAATCAGCAATGCCCAGGTGCGCACCAGGCTATTCGGGCTGCGGGCATGCACCAGTGCTCCGCAGCGTGTACAGACTTGCTCATCGCTATCAGCTTCCTGCCTGTTCAATTCATGACATTCCTTGCAAATCAGAATGCCTGCATCAATCGCCCGCATGGGCATCTTCTCCTGATAATGCTTGCCAGATCTGGTGAGGCGACATTACGACCTCCAGCCAGACTTGAATCAGCAACAAACCGATGAAGCACGCCAGGCCGAGGCCTACGGTGATGGCTGCCATATCTGCCAGCTTGACGATCGCCACGAGTACGCCCATGAAGTAAACCTCGAGCATCCCCCATTCGCGTATATGGTGATAAATGCGATAGAGCAACAAGCCGTAGCTGCGGCCGACATTGAAACGGATACTCAACAATACGGCCAGTTGGCACAGTAGCTTGAGCAGCGGGATCCCCATGCTGCACAGGAACACAATCACTGAGACGCTTTGCATGCCCGTATCAAAAAGGGCTACAACACCGCTCCAGACAGTGTCTTGCGAAGATTGCCCGAGCAGATTGAGTTGCATGATGGGTAAAAAGTTCGCCGGAATAAACAACAACAAGGCGGCGGCGACCAAGGCAAGACTGCGCTGTACGACGTTGTAGCGATGGGCATAAAGCTCGTAGCCACAGCGCGGGCACAAGGCTTTTTCGCCATGGGCGAGTTCGGGCTTACGCATCAGCAGGTCGCACTCATGGCAGGCAACCAGATTTTCTAGTGGTAATTCTGACAGCTCTTTGGCGTCAACCGAATCCGGCATAAGCGCTCTGACTCTGAAAAAGTTGGTCCTATTCTAGTGTCCCGGGACAAAAATAACTGCGCCAATTTGTGCTTGATTGCTTGAGCTTTTGAAGGCGACTTGCTGTAGGAGCGAGCTTGCTCCGGGCGCCGTTCCGACGATGGTTGTCAACGCTGACGCTAACTTGCTGATGCCCCGCGCCGTCCTGAAGCCCATCGCGAGCAAGCTCGCTCCTACACGGCGGACAAAAACAAAACCCCTACCTGCGTGCGCAGATAGGGGTTTTGGAATTTAATCTTGACGATGACCTACTCTCACATGGGGAAACCCCACACTACCATCGGCGATGCATCGTTTCACTGCTGAGTTCGGGATGGGATCAGGTGGTTCCAATGCTCTATGGTCGTCAAGAAATTCGGG
>NZ_JAHBDJ010000048.1:0-34334 GCF_019956375.1 Pseudomonas sp. GL-R-19
GGTAACGGCGGCGGAAACGGTGGAGGCCACGGCGGCGGTATGGGTGGCGGACACGCCGGTACGGGCCACTCCGGCAGTAACGGCCGCGGCAACGGGCTGGACAGCGACCATGCTGGCAAATCCGTGCGCGACCGTGGCCTGAGCGGGAACCACTACGGTAGTGAGCGCAATGACGATAACGGTCATGGCACCACGACCTCAGGCCTCGCCCACTCCGATACCCGTGGCGTCGCCAAGGCCAGCGCTATTTCGGCCTCGACGCCAGGTGATCACAACACCAAAGGCTTGAGTAAAGCCGGGCTGTCGACCTCGAAAAAATCCCATTGAGTTCGCGGTTGTAGACATCAGTTTCTGAAAAGCCAAAAACCCGCTGAAAGGCGGGTTTTTTGCATTTGGAATTTGATCGCCGGACATTACACGGACACGCAAAAGCGCCAGGACGTTATCAGTGAGTAATGACAGGTTCGTGACCGCAGCTTCTACCGGCTCCATCTGCACTCACCAGACGCCACCGCTCGCACCGGACAACCGATGGCACGAGCGGCATCGAGGGTCGGCCTGAATGGGTCGCAGCTATTTCGCTAACATTTCAGCCTTGATATCCCCGCAAAAAATATCGACGTTGCCATCGGTCGCAGCCGTGCGCACGACCACCGAATACTTGCCGTCAAGCAGGGTCTGCAACGGCACAGGTGCGGTTCTGGTAAAAGACCAGCCGCGTACGGCTTGGCGTTCGGTGTTGACGGTGTCGTTCATCGCGTAGGCGACTGACCCGGGTTGCTGGCAGCTGCCGTTATTGATGAAAGAGTAAAGACGCAAGGGCAGGATAACCCCGGTTGGAACACCGCTGACGAAGAAACTCAGCCCGGTTTTCTTGTCCCAGTCCGTCAACGTGACGGTGCCGATCTGACCGGCGTTTTGCCGGGTTGCGACCAGGGGAACGTTCACGCCGTGGGTCGATGAGGTGGTGCAACCGAACAGGCTTGCCGCAACCATGAGTGCCGCCAGTGAGGTTTTGAGCTTCATTGCCAAACTCCTGAGCTGAAGAACTGCAATGGGGGGAGTTAGCGGGTATAGCTCATTTATCGCTTTCATGACGTCGTCCATACAAGGCTTTCCCTTTTTGACCGGTGATGGCGGGGCGTCTGCCCCCTTCGCCAGCCATTGGGCGGCGTAGCCGTGCAAACCGGCTACATTTGTAACTGGTCGAGCCTGCGTGGACTGCCTGCCGGTACACGCGCTTCGCTGCCGATGAAGGTTTGCAGTGGTTACGCGTGCAGTTAAAGGATTGTGCGGTCAGTTGAGTCTACTCATCATCCGCATGGGACGATTTACGACTGGAGCGACTCATGAATCAACAAGGCAGCCATCCGCAAGAGCGCGGTCCTGGCACTCCGCCGCGGGGTACCTTGCGCAGCCTGTTGATCCCGCAATGGCTCGGCAGTTATCGGCCAGACTGGCTGCGAGGCGATGTGGTCGCCGGGCTGACGGCAGCGGCCGTGGTCATTCCCAAGGCGCTGGCGTACGCCACCATTGCCGGTCTGCCGGTGCAGGTCGGGCTGTACACGGCGCTGGTGCCGATGGTGATCTACGCCGTGCTCGGCACCTCGCGCCCGCTCAGTGTCAGCACCACGACCACCCTGGCCATTCTCGCCGGTTCCGCCTTGGGCCAGATCAGCCCCGATGGCGATGCGGCGACCTTGCTCGCGGGTTCCGCCACGCTGGCCCTGATGGTGGGCGCGATCCTGATCGTCGCGGGATTGCTGCGCCTGGGTTTCGTCGCCAATTTCATTTCCGAGCCGGTGCTGGTGGGCTTCAAGGCCGGCATCGGCGTGGTCATCGTGCTCGACCAGCTACCCAAATTGCTCGGTACTCACATCGACAAAGGTGGCTTCCTGCACAATCTGCTGGCCACGGTTCAGAGCATCGGTCATGCCTCGCTGCCCACCGTGGCGGTCGGTGTGTCCATGGTCTTGCTGCTGGTCGGCATGAAGCGTTTTACGCCGCGGCTGCCCGCACCGTTGATTGCGGTGGCGCTGGGCATCCTTGGCATGAGCCTGTTTGGCCTGGAGAGCTTTGGTGTGTCCGCCGTCGGCCTGGTGCCGATCGGATTGCCCGCGCCGACCCTGCCGGTATGGTCGCTGGCCGAAACCCTGTGGCCTTCGGCGATGGGTATCGCGCTGATGAGTTTCACCGAAACCATCGCGGCGGGGCGCGCGTTCGCCCGCAGTGACGAGCCCGCGCCACAACCGAACCGGGAGCTGCTGGCCACCGGCGTTGCCAACATCGGCGGCGCATTTCTCGGGGCCATGGTCGCCGGTGGCGGGACCACCCAAACGGCGGTGAACCGTTTGGCCGGTGCCCGTTCGCAACTGGCCGCACTGGTCACCGCAGCACTCGCTTTGGGCACTTGCCTGCTGCTGGCGCCGCTGATTGGCCTGATGCCCAATGCCACGCTCGCTGCCGTGGTGATTGTGTATTCGGTGGGCCTGATCGAGCCGGCGGAATTTCGCGAGATCCTGTCGGTTCGCCGTACCGAATTTGCCTGGGCCGTGGTGGCGATGATCGGCGTGATGCTGTTGGGCACGCTGCAAGGGATCGTCGTGGCGATTATCGTCTCGTTATTGGCACTGGCCTATCAAGTCTCGGACCCACCCGTGCACATCCTCGGGCGCAAACCCGGCACCAATGTGTACCGGCCGCAGTCCGCCGACCACGTCGATGACGAACACTTTGACGGGCTGCTGTTGCTTCGGCCTGAAGGGCGGATTTTTTTCGCCAACGCCCAGCGTATCGGCATGAAGATGCGACCCCTGATCGAAGATGCAAGGCCCTCCGTGGTGATACTGGACCTGCGCAGCGTGTTCGATCTGGAGTACACCGCCCTGAAAATGCTCACCGGAGCAGAACAGCAACTGCGGGAAAAAGGCATTTCACTGTGGCTGGTGGGCATGAGCCCGGGCGTATGGGACATGGTCATCAAGGCACCGTTGGGCCATACGTTGGGCGAGGCGCGCATGTTCCTGAATCTGGAGCAGGCGGTTGAACACTACCAGCGCAGTCGAGGCTGAATGAACGCGGCCGGGCGCACTCCGGACGCTGTGTGACGCATTGAAGGAGATAACGGGCATGGCAAAGAAGAAGGCTGCACCGAAAAGCAAACCGGTCGAAGGCGACAAGCTCAAGAACAAGGTGTATCTCGAGGAACTGGCGAAGCTGCACGTCGAGCTGGTCAAGTTGCAGGAGTGGGTGCAGCACACGGGCGCGAAGATTTGCATCATCTTCGAGGGCCGTGATGGCGCCGGCAAGGGCGGGACCATCAAGGCGCTGACCGAACGGGTCAGTCCGCGGGTGTTCCGGGTGATGGCGCTGCCGGCGCCGACCGACCGGGAAAAAAGCCAGATGTATTTGCAACGTTATCTGCCGCACCTGCCGGCGGCCGGTGAAGTGGTGATCTTCGATCGCAGCTGGTACAACCGCGCCGGGGTCGAGCGGGTCATGGGCTTTTGCAGCGAGGAGCAGGTGCGCACGTTTCTTACCGTGGCGCCGCGTGTCGAGCAGGCACTGGTCGAATCGGGAATCATCCTGATCAAGTACTGGCTTGAGGTGAGTCAGGAGGAACAGACCCGACGCCTCAAGGCGCGTATCACCGACGGGCGCAAGATCTGGAAGCTGTCGCCCATGGACCTCAAGTCCTACAACCGCTGGTACGACTACTCCCGTGCCCGGGACGACATGTTCAAGTACACCGACACCAAATTCGCCCCTTGGCGAGTCGCCAACTCCAATGACAAGCGACGGGCGCGACTGAACATCATCAGTGATGTGCTCAAAAGCATTCCTTACGAGGAAGTACCTCGGGCGACAGTGAAGCTGCCCAAACGGCAAGGTCCCGGTAAGTACCGGGAGCCGGACTATCCGTTCAAGTTCATTGCGGAAAAATTCTGATCGATGCGTTGGGCAGGAACCGGCCCCCGCCGGCTCCTGCCGCCTGCCATCAGGCCTTGATCACGTACCCATACGCCCGGGTGCGACCGCCTTCCTGCTGCAGGTACACCCCCTGCAACTCCGGCGTGAAACCGGGCAAGCGGTTGATGCCTTCTTCCAGGGCCAGGAAGTACTTCAACACCGCGCCACCCCAGATCTCCCCGGGCACCACGCACAACACCCCCGGCGGATAAGGCAGCGCGCCCTCGGCCGCGATACGCCCGTCCGCGTCCGCCAGCGCCACCAGTTCGACGTTGCCACGAATGTACTCGATTTGCGCTTGCTGCGGGTTCATGGCCTTTTTCGGGAAGTGTGCCTTGCGGAACATGTCCTTCTGCAACTGCTGCACGTTGTGGCTGCGATACAGGTCGTGCATTTCCTGGCAGAGCTGGCGGATGGTGTAGTCGCGGTAGCGTTCCTGGTGCTGCGCGTAGATGGCCGGCAGCACCCGGCTCATCGGTGCGTCTTCGCTGATGAAGCGTTCGAAGCGGGCGATCTGTGCGGCCAGGTGGGTCATCTTCGCCCAGTCTTCGGCCGGCGTGAGCAGGAACAGGATCGAGTTGAGGTCGCACTTTTCCGGGACGATGCCGTTCTCGCGCAGGAAGTTGGCCAGGATGCCGGCGTGAATGCCGAAGTCGGTGTAGCTGCCGTCCACCGGGTCGATGCCCGGCGTGGTGAACAGCAACTTGCACGGGTCGATGAAGTACTGCTTCTCGGCGTAGCCGGCAAAGGCGTGCCAGCGGTCCTTGGGATGGAACTCGAAGAAGCGGATGTCGCTGGCGATTTCTTCCGTTGGATAGTCCTCCCACGCACGCCCTTCAATGGTATCCGGCACGAACGGGCGGACCAGGGTGCAGGCTTCGAGGATCAGCTTGCGCGCTTCGATACCGAACTTCACGCAGTCTTCCCACAGACGCAGGCCACTGCGGCCGGAGTGAATGCGCGCATTCACATCCAGTGAGGCGAACAGCGGGTAGAACGGGCTGGTGGACGCCTGGGCCATGAAGGCGTTGTTGAGCCGGTGATGGTTGCAATAGCGCGCCTGGCCTTTGATGTGCCGGTCTTTCTTGTGGATTTGCGAGGCCTGGGAAAAACCGGCCTGCTGTTTGTGCACTGATTGCGTGACGAAGATGCCCGGGTCGTTCTCGTTGAGGTCGAGCAACAGCGGCGAGCAGTCTTTCATCATCGGAATGAACTGTTCGTAGCCGACCCACGCCGAGTCGAACAGGATGTAGTCACACAGTTTGCCGATGCGGTCGACCACTTGCCGGGCGTTGTACACGGTACCGTCATAGGTGCCCAGTTGAATGATCGCCAGGCGAAACGGCCGTGGCAGTTGCGCCTTGTCCGGGGCGACTTCGGCGATCAGCTCGCGCAGATAGTTTTCTTCGAAACAGTGGGCGTCGATGCCGCCGATGAAGCCATAAGGGTTGCGCGCGGTTTCCAGATAGACCGGCGTGGCACCGGCCTGCAACAAGGCGCCCTGGTGATTGGACTTGTGGTTGTTGCGGTCGAACAGCACCAGGTCGCCCGGGGTCAACAGGGCGTTGGTCACCACCTTGTTCGAGGCCGAGGTGCCGTTGAGCACGAAGTAGGTCTTGTCGGCGTTGAACACTTGCGCGGCGTGTTTCTGTGCCAGCAGTGCCGGGCCTTCGTGGATCAGCAGGTCGCCGAGCTTGACGTCGGCGTTGCACATGTCGGCGCGAAACAGCGTCTCGCCGAAGAAGTCGAAAAACTGCCGGCCGGCCGGGTGCTTGCGAAAGAACTGGCCGCCCTGGTGACCGGGGCAGGCAAAGGTCGCGTTGGCGGCTTCGGTGTAGTGTTTGAGCGCATCGAAGAACGGCGGCAGCAGGCTTTCTTCATAGGCCTTGGCGGCGGTCTCCAGTTGGTTACCGTGGTATTCGACGTTGCTGGGGGACAGGTCGAAGATGCCGTTCACTTGCAACAGCACGTCATTGAGGTGTTTGTAGACTTCCCGGGGGTGGGTGCTGGTGCCGGGGGACGCCACCAGGAAAATCGGGATATCAAAACCGGTGCGCTGAATGGCGTCGAGGGATCCGGCCAACACATCATTGACCGACACCACGGCCACGGCGACGTCGGTGAAGTCGGTGTGACCGAGCGGGACCACCTCCCGGGCGTTCAGGAAACAAGTGGATGCGCCTTCACTGGCGGCGATTTTCAGGGCTTTCATCGGTGGTGTCTCCTGGCGGGCACTCAATTGTCCGCCGCTTTTTTAGAGATCAACTTCCGGGGGAGTCTTCCAGTTCCCCTGATCGGAAATCGTGACACCACTGTTTATAGAGCATATTCCTGATCTGTCAGGCTTTTTACCACGACCTTGCACCTCTTGACGCCTCACGACCTGTCGGTCAGGCGTGAACCAGTGCAATCGTGAACGAGACCACGATCATGCACGCAAAGGCAAAATTGATATTCATGAAGTTTCCATCCAAAACATGAGTGACGGCGCCATCTTGAACAGGTCACAGGAAAATGAAAAATTCGGCGTAATGATTTGAAAGATCGAAAAAAATGATACCTGGCCGGTTCGTTGTTTTTGCGCAGGGCTGCAGATACTCTCGGGTAACACGCAATTAAACGCATAAACGAGCAAAAACATGCACGACAACCATTCTGCAGCCGAACTTCCGTCAGTGCGCCGGCAAAAGATCCTGTTGATCCTCGAACGTGACGGCAAGGTCATGGCCTCGGAGTTGAGCCAGCATTTCGGGGTGTCCGAAGACACCATCCGCCGCGATCTGGCGGAGCTGGCCAGCGCCGGCCTGGTACAGCGGGTGCACGGCGGGGCGTTGCCGCGGCCCAAGGATACGGGTAAGGACTATTTCACCCGGATCAGTGAAACCGATGAAGTGAAAACCCATCTGGCGCAACTGGCCGCGCAACGGGTGCAGGACGGTCAGATCGTGGTGTTCGATTCCGGCACCACCACCTTGCAGATCGCGCGCTCGCTGCCGGCGGACATCACCATCACCGCGATCACCGCATCGCCGATGACGGCCATTACCCTGTCCGAATACCAAGGCATCAAGGTGATCCTGGCCGGCGGTCAGCTCAACCCGGCGACGATGTCGGCCAGCGGCCACGAAACCCTGCGGCTGCTGGCGGGCATCAAGGCCGACCTGTTGTTTACCGGGGTCTGCGCGATACACCCGCAGGTGGGCTTGAGCTCACTGCATTTTGATGAAGTGCCGGTGAAACAGGCGATGCTCGACTGTGCTTCCCACGTGATCGCCGTCACCACCGCAGACAAACTCGGTGCGGTGGAGCCCTTTGTCGTCGCGCCTTGCAACCGCGTGCACACGCTGATCACCGAACGGCATGTGGCGTCAGGCAATGTCGAGGATTACCGGGCGCTGGGGATCGAGGTGGCGCAGGCTTGAGCATTTTTTGCTGGTAGATGTATTGAATGTAGCGGCCCCTTCGCGGGCAAGTCGGATCGCCGCACCGCCGCTCCCACAGGGATCGATGTCGACCACAAATATCGAGGCCGGAAAACAACCCCTGTAGGAGCGGGCTTGCCCGCGAAGGGGCCGGAACAAACAACATCCATGTTGAATGTATTGGCCAACAATCTCAGCGCAATCGCTCAAGCATCTGGTAGTACCACATGCCCGCGGCGAGCATCGGGTTGCCGAGCAGGTCGCCCATGGGCACACGGATGTGCTGGCAGGCGGCGAAGGTGTCGAACTGCTCCAGTTGCCCGGTGATCGCCCGGCCCATGATTTCGCCCATGATGTGGGTGGTGGCGATGCCGTGGCCGGAGTAGCCCTGGCAATACCAGACGTTGTCCGAGAGCTTGCCCAGTTGCGGGATACGGTTGATCACGATGCCCATCGCGCAGCTCCACTGGTAGTCGATGGCCACGCCTTTGAGCGCCGGGAAGGTCTGCTCGATGCACGGGCGCAGCTCGGCGGCGATGTCGCGCGAATCCTTGCCGCTGTAGTTGGCGCCGCCACCGAACAACAGGCGACCGTCAGCGGTCAGGCGGTAGTAGTCGAGTACGAAACGGCAGTCGTAGACCGCCAGGTCTTCGGGGTTGATCTGTCTGGCCAGATCGCCCAGCGGCGCGGTGGTGACGATGCCGCCCATGGCCGGGAAAATCTTGCCCTTGAGCTTGCCCGGTTCCAGCTTGTGGTAGACGTCGCCGGCCAGCAGCACCTGATTGGCGTCGATCTGCCCGTGGGCGGTGCGTATGCCGGGGCGCTTGTGAAGGCCATCGCCATGGATGATCTCCAGCACTTCGCTGTTCTCGAAGATCAACGCACCGAGGCTCTCGGCTGCGCGGGCTTCGCCGATGCACAGGTTCAACGGATGCAGGTGCATGTTGCGGGTGTTCTTGATCGCGCCGTGGTAGAGGTCGCTTTGCAGCAGGTCGCGCACCTGGCTGCGGTCGAGCAGACTGACCTCATCGCCCATGCCCCGGCGCACCGCCTCGTCGTAATCCTTGCGCAAGCCGTCCATGTGCGCGGGTTTGTACGCGGCGTGCAGGTGGCCGTGCTTGAGGTCGCAGGCGATGCCGTATTTTTCCACGCGCTGCCGGATGATCTGGTGTCCGCGCCAGCGCAGGTTCCAGATGAAGTCGTCGACTTCATCGCCTATGGTGCGGCGCATCTGTTTGCGCATGGCTTCGTCGCCCGACAGGCTGCCGGTGACCTGGCCGCCATTGCGCCCGGTGGCGCCCCAGCCGATCTTGTGGCTTTCGACGATGGCGACCTTCAGGCCTTTTTCCGCCAGCTCGACGGCGCTGGCCACGCCGGTGAATCCGCCGCCGATGATCACCACGTCAACCCGGTGCTGGCCTTGCAGCGTTGGGTAGTCGGTGTCTTGGTCGAGGGTGGCGGTGTAGTAAGAATTGCAACGTTGAGTCATGTCGGTGTCCACGCAGAATTGAAAGAAGCTCAATGCCGGTCAGTCAACGTGCGCAACTTGTAGGAGCTGGCTTGCATACGCTGAGCAAACGCAGGGATAGCGAAAGGAAGGGGCTCGCCGATCAGGCGAGCAGGGCGCTATCCGGCGGACGTGCGGAGTGACGCAGTTTGGAGCGGCGCAGGGCCATGGGCAGGTTGACGATGCGCTTCATGCAATGCCGTCCACGGCCAGCAGCGAGGCGGCCAGGTTCGAGAGTTTCAGCAGTTGCTGTTCTGATGGCAAAGTACGCATGGCGCAGGTTTCCGGCGGCGCAAATCGTCGGTGGCGAGTAGCACAAGCCATCCGGGGATGGCTGGATACTAGGGAGGAATGTGACGCGTGTAAATGTTTGATTCAGAACATCAGGTGCACCACTCAATAGAGATGTTTGCAGACAGTCCGCAATCGCGAGCAGGCTCGCTCCTACAGTTTTGATCTTCAGTGCACGCTAATCCCGCGCCTGGCTACAGTCCCCTGTGGGAGCGAGCCTGCTCGCGAAGAGGCCGGCACATTCAACAGAGATGTTGCCTGACCCACTGCTTTCGCGAGCAGGCTCGCTCCCACAGGTTTTGTGTGTTTCCGGAGTCTCAGTTCAACACAAAATCCACCGGCTCCAGTTGTGGCGGCAGTTCCGTCACACCCAGCGCGGCCAACACATCACGCTCGATGTTGCGCACGATGGCGTCGGTGGGCAGGTCGTTTTCGTCGCGGCCGAAGGGGTCTTCCAGTTCATCGGCAATCGCATCCAGGCCGAAAAAGGTGTAGCTGACAATCGCGGTGAAAATCGGTGTCAGCCAGCCCAGGGGTTCGGCCATGGCGAACGGCAGGAGGATGCAGAACAGGTAGATGGTGCGGTGCAGCAACAGGGTGTAGGGAAACGGCAGTGGAGTGTTCTTGATCCGTTCACAGACCGCCTGCGCGTGGGTCAGGCCTGTCAGGTGGTTGGCCATGAGCGTGTAGCGCCAGTCGTTGATCGCCCCGGACTCGTTGAGTGCCGAGCACTGTTGGCCGACCTGCATCAGTATCTGCCCACTGACGTCCGTGGAGTTGCCCTTGGGCATCGGCTGCAGCCAGTCGCCACTGGCGGCCAGTTCGTTTTCCTGGCGCAGCCGCGCATTGAGGGCATGGGCAAAGCCGCACAGGTTGCTGAGGACCGTGTGTCGCTCATCCGTGTCTTTGATGGCCAGGGTTTCACGAATCATCGAGCGGACTTCCACGATCACATCGCCCCACGCCTTGCGCGCTTCATACCAGCGGTCGTAGCAGGCGTTGTTGCGAAAGCTCATGAAGATCGACAACGACAAACCCAGCAGCGTGAAGGGCGTGGCGCTGACCTTGGAAAAGTAGCTGGGGTGCAAGGTTTCGATGAGCACGATGGCCGCGGCGAGCAACGTCACCATCAGGCTGCGCCAGGCAATGCGCTTGGCAATCGAACCCTTGAGGGACGTCAGCACGCCGATCAGGTTGGGTTTGGGTCTGACGATCATGGGGTTCAGCCGCCCGTCATGTTCATGAAGCGAATGACCTGAACATCGTCGTTCACTTCGAAGTTGTGTCGATAAGGCTTGAGTTTCATCGCCTCGATAATGGCTTTTTCCAGGCGTTCGGGCTGTCCGGGGTGGCTGCGCAACACAGCCTTGAGATCCACTGCGTGCTCATTGCCCAGGCACAGCAGTAGACGTCCTTCCACGGTCAGTCGCACCCGGTTGCAGGTGCCGCAAAAGTTGTGGCTGTGAGGTGAGATGAACCCCAGGCGAATCTGCGGCGCCTCGGCCAGGCGCCAGTAGCGCGACGGACCCTGGGTCGACTCGGCGGAATCAATCAAAGTGTAGCGTTCGGCGATGCGTTCGCGGACCTGGCTGCTTGCGAAAAACGATTCGGCGCGGCTGTGTTCGTCGATGGTGCCCAACGGCATTTCCTCGATGAAGGAGATGTCGAGGTTACGGTCGATGGCGAAGCTCACTAGATCATTGATCTCATGGTCGTTGCGGCCTTTCATCACCACGCAATTGAGCTTGGTGTTGCGAAATCCCGCCTGGTTGGCCGCGTCGATGCCCTTGATCACCTGCGCCAGATCACCGGTGCGAGTCAGTTCGCGAAAGCGTTGCGGGTCCAGGCAGTCGAGGCTGATGTTGAGGCGCTTGACCCCGGCCTCGAACAACGGCTCGGCCAGTTTGGCCAACTGCGAACCATTGGTGGTCATGCACAGTTCACGCAGGCCGGGCAGGGCGGCGATCTTCTCGCACAGTTGCACCACGCCCGGACGGATCAGCGGCTCACCTCCGGTCAGGCGGATCTTGCGGGTGCCCAGCGCCACGAAGCTTTGTGCCAGTTGATAAATCTCTTCCAGCGTCAACACCCGTTGGCGCGGCAGAAACTGCATGTCCTCGGCCATGCAATACACGCAACGGAAATCGCAGCGGTCGGTGACCGATATCCGCAGATAGTCCACGCGCCGGGAGAAGCCATCGATCAAGACTCGTTCTGACATGATTTTCTTTCTTGGCACGGCACACATTGAATGAGTATCCGCAAAACCTGTAGGAGCGAGCCTGCTCGCGATGGTCGTTAACGATTACGCGCGCTTTCTGGTTAAACGCGGTGTCCTTGGGACCATCGCGAGCAGGCTCGCTCCTACAGTTACGGATTACGTTGTTTGCGGACTTGTTGAGCGCAGGCTAAGAGCAACTTTGACGGGCGTCCAATCACTATTGATGACCGGGTGATCGACCGGATCTATGATGAACTGTAATCCTGATGTACACGGTCTGGAGCCACTACGTGGACCAGCCCTCTGTAGGAGCAGCCGGTCGACGCTCGATTGCTCACGAAGAACGTCAACGATAACGCGTGCTGCCTGATTGAACGCATTGCCCAAATGTTCTTCGCGAGCAATCGAGCGTCGACCGGCTGCTCCTACAGGGACTTCGGTTTTTGGTTACTGCGCGCCAAACATCGCCGTCCAGTAAATCCCCGCATCGCTCTTCGGATCGGTCGCATACGCCGCGCCCAATTCACGGAACTGCGGGTTCATCAGGTTGGCGCAGTGACCGGGGCTGGTCAGCCAGCCTTCGACCACCTTGCGTACGCTGTCCTGCCCGGCGGCGATGTTTTCGCCGATCTGCTGGAAGTCGTAGCCAGCCAGTTCCGCGCGGTCGCCCGGGGTGCGGCCATCGCGGTCCTTGTGGTCGAAGTAGTTGTTGTTGGCCATGGAGCGCGAGTGGGTTTCGGCGGCCGTGCCCAGCGTGGCGTTCCAGGCCAGCGGCGCGGTCGCATTGAACGACTGGGCGCCGCACTGACGCGGCTTGGCCCGTGCCGCGTTGAGTTCGATGAGCAACTTCTGGCCCTCGGTCTGCCAGTCGCCCAGGTGTGAACTCAGCAGTGGCCGCGCCACGACGATGCGCCACTGATTGTCCTGGCGGCTGACGCCGACATCGACGAATTGCGGGTCGAGGACGATCTGGCAAAAGCTCTCCTGAATCGCTTTCATCGCCGAGGCCGCATCGCGGGGTCCGGACAGGCTGATGGCCTGCACATTCTTCATGGGGTAACCCGCAGTGGCCATGGCCTGCTGCAGATTGCCGATGCTCGAGGCGGTCAGCACCAGGCGCGGGTCGGCCGACAGCGGCGGCAACTCCGCTGAGACCTGGCCGGCACAGCGCTGCAGTTGGCTGCGGTAAACGTTGATCGATTCGATCAATTGCGCTTCGTCCGCCGCCATAGCGTTAGCGGCCAATACCAGGCCCAGAGACAAACCGGCCAAACGCATTGCGGATGAGATGAAACCCATGAAAATCCCCCTTGAGCAGATGGCACCCATGATGCGCGAAGTTGCCCCGTCTAAGACAACGGAATTATCCAGAGTGTAGTGGGCCGGGTGAAATCATTTCACTACTACACTGAATCGAATCGCTCACCGAGTGACACCGACCATGCGCCTCGACTGGATCGCCAGCTGCCTAGCCTTCACGTTGCTTGCTGGCCCGGTGTCCGCTACGGATCAAGAACAGAAACAGCAAGCGGCCGAGAACAAGGCCGAGGTGCTGGAACAGAAAGCCGCCGAGAATAAAGACCCCGCACCGGCACCGAAGGCTGAAGCGATTACCCCGTCCGAAGTCCAGGCCGTCGACCCGGCGGGGGCCGCGCCGCTGGACGACGCGATCACGTGCCTGGCCCGCTCCATTTACTGGGAAGCCAGGGGCAGGGACTCCGCCGACATGGAGGCGGTGGCCAACGTGGTCATGAATCGCCTGGGGCACGAGGGCTTTCCGGACACGGTGTGCAAAGTGGTCAAACAGGGTTCGCAGACCAAGAGTTGCCAGTTTTCCTGGTGGTGTGACGGCAAGTCCGATTCGGTCCAGGAAGAGGTGCCTTATGCGATGGCCAAGGAAATCGCGCGCAAGGCCCTGAACAAGGAGCTGCCGGACCGCACCCAGGGTGCCCTGTATTTCCATGATCGTACCGTCAAGCCGGATTGGGCCACGCAATACATCAAGACCGTGGATATCGGCTTGTTCCGGTTTTATAAACCACGTGACGATTCGGCCAGATAGTAGCGGTTGATTCGGCCAAATATTGTTTTTTTGCTGAGGTCGCGCACGGGGTTATCGAAACTGAAATGTTTCTGTTTTATAAGCTTCACAACGAAACCGTGCGCGAATGACGCCATAAGCAGGAGCTGAATATGAAGCTGACAAGGGTCTGGATCAGTAATCTCGCGCCGATCGCGGCGCAGTCGCAGGCGTGCGTCCAATGACCGTTCTGGTCACCGGTGCAGCCGGTTTCATCGGTTTTCATACGGTCCAGCGCTTGTGCCGCGAGGGTCAGGACGTTGTCGGTATCGACAACCTCAACGACTACTACGACGTGGAACTCAAGCATGCACGCCTCAAGGTGCTGGAGGCTTTGCCGGGCTTTCGCTTCCGGAAAATGGACATCGTCGACAAACCGGCCCTGATGAGCCTGTTTCAAGAATACCGTTTTACCGAGGTGGTGCACCTGGCCGCTCAGGCCGGGGTGCGCTATTCGCTGGACAACCCGGATGTCTATGGGCAATCGAACCTGGTGGGGTTCCTCAATGTTCTGGAAGCCTGTCGGCACCATCGCCCCGAGCATCTGATCTACGCCTCGAGCAGTTCGGTGTACGGCACCAACAGCAAGATGCCGTTCAGTGTCGAGGACCCTGTCGAACATCCCGTTTCGCTGTACGCCGCCAGCAAGCGCGCCAATGAACTGTTGGCCGAAAGTTACTGCCACTTGTATGGCCTGAAAGCCAGTGGCCTGCGCTTTTTTACCGTCTACGGTCCATGGGGTCGCCCGGACATGGCACTGTTCAAGTTTACCGACGCCATCCTCAAAGACCTGCCCATCGACATTTACAACCAGGGGCAGATGTCGCGCGACTTTACCTACGTCGACGACATTGTCGAAGGTATCGCCCGACTACGCCCAAGGCCTCCGGTGCCGCAAGGCTCCGTCACCGGGGTAAACCGGCTCTTCAACATCGGGCGTGGCATGCCGGTGGCGTTGCTGGATTTCGTCGACTGCCTGGAATCCGCCCTGGGCTTGCAAGCCCGGCGCAACTACATGCCGATGCAGGCCGGTGATGTGGTCAAGACCTGGGCCGATGTCTCGGCACTGGCCGAGTGGGTGGGCTTCAGCCCGCAAGTGACGCTCGAAACCGGCGTTGGCGAGTTTGTGAAGTGGTATCGGCAGTTCTATCA
The DNA here is from genome assembly GCF_019956375.1 of Pseudomonas sp. GL-R-19. NCBI lineage: Bacteria > Pseudomonadati > Pseudomonadota > Gammaproteobacteria > Pseudomonadales > Pseudomonadaceae > Pseudomonas > Pseudomonas sp. GL-R-19. The sequence goes on from NZ_JAHBDJ010000048.1 coordinate 14,643, forward strand.
GATTTGAAGCGTTCGCCTCTGATCTCGAAAAATCAAAAGGGCGAGAGAGACCCCATGAGCCAAGACATTTTTGTATCCGTACTGATCCCCGCCAAGAACGAAGCGAACAACCTCAAGCCATTGCTTGAGGAAATCCGCGTCGCATTGGCCGCTGAATCGTACGAAATCATCGTCGTCGACGATGGCAGCACCGATTCGACCCTGCATGAACTGCGGCAGATCCGCCACGACGGCTTGAACACTTTGCGCATCCTGCATCACGAGCGCTCGCTGGGGCAGAGCACTTCGCTGTACCACGCCGCGCAGGAGGCCCGCGGGCAATGGCTGGCGACCCTCGATGGCGACGGCCAGAACGACCCGGCGGACATCCCCGGCATGCTGGCGCTGGTGCGCGGCGAACCGGGCCAGGTCGATGTGCAACTGGTCGCCGGGCATCGGGTCAATCGCCGTGATACGGCGAGCAAGCGCTACGCCTCGCGGTTCGCCAACAACCTGCGCCGCCGCCTGCTCAAGGACGCCACCCCGGACACCGGTTGCGGCCTGAAGCTGATCGAGCGTGCGGCGTTCTTGCGCCTGCCGTACTTCGACCACATGCATCGCTACATTCCGGCGCTGATCCAGCGCCATAACGGCCGCATGATCGTCCATCCGGTCAACCACCGGCCGCGCACGGCCGGGGTGTCGAAATACGGCAACCTCGACCGCGCCCTGGTCGGCATTCTCGATTTGTTCGGCGTCTGGTGGCTGATCAAGCGCACGCGGCTGAACACCATTGCCCAGGAGATCGAAGGATGACGTTGACTCGTGAAACCCTGTGGCTGCTGGTCGGCTTTGCGGGGCAGGTGGCCTTTACCGGGCGGTTTGTCCTGCAGTGGCTGTACAGCGAGTACAAGAAGCGCAGCGTGATCCCGACCAACTTCTGGTACCTGAGCATCGTCGGCAGCACCTTGTTGCTCGCCTACGCCATTTATCGCCAGGACCCGGTGTTCATCGCCGGGCAGGCGTTTGGCTCCATCGTCTATTTTCGCAACCTGCAATTGATTGCCAAAAGCAGAAGCGTGAAGGAATAAACCATGCGTAGATCATTGTCGCCCAGGGTCGAATGCCTGGGCCTGATGCTGCTTGCCCTGCTGTTGATCGGCGCGGGGCTGGGGTTGCGCCAGGCACAGAATGTGGACGAGGAGCGCTTCCTTGGCGTCGCACTGGAGATGCTGCAAAACGGCTCGTGGCTGATCCCGCACCGGGCCGCCGAGATCTACGGCGACAAGCCGCCGATTTTCATGTGGACGGTGGCGTTCTTCACCTGGCTGACCGGCAAGCCGAACATCGCCCTTTATATCCCGGGGCTGTTTTCGGCCGTGACGGTCACGGCGATGGTCTATGACCTGGGTCGTCGCCTGTGGACCCAGCGCACCGGGCGCAATGCCGCGCTGTTGTACCTGGCGACGTACCAGACCTACAGCATCCTGCGCACCGGCCAGATCGACAGCTTGTTGATTCTGTTCACCTCCCTGGGCCTGTACGGTCTGGCGCGGCACCTGCTGCTGGGACCTGCGTGGCGCTGGTTTTACGCGGGCTGCGCAGCGATGGGCATTGGCGTGATCACCAAGGGTGTGGGTTTCTTGCCGGCGCTGTTGCTGATTCCGTACGCCTATGCGGTGCGCAAGGACTGGCCCGGTGTGGTGGCCATGCCCGGCGAGGCGCGCAAGTGGTTGCTGGGGTTGGTGGTGATGCTGGCAGCGATTGCGATCTGGCTGTTGCCGTTGGCCTTGTCCATCATCGTCAATGGCAGCGCTGACGAAATTGCCTATGCGCGGGAGATCCTCCTGCACCAGACCGCGGGCCGTTATGCCGCCGCGTGGCATCACCGCGAACCGTTCTGGTACTTTTTCACCAACGTGATTCCGCAGTACTGGCTACCGCTGGTGCTGGTGCTGCCATGGCTGGTGCCCGCCTGGCGCCGGCAGTTGCAAAAACGTGACGGCCGGGTCCTGGTATTGCTCGGTTGGGTACTGCTGGTGGTGCTGTTTTTCTGCATCAGCACGGGCAAGCGCAAGTTGTACATCTACCCGGCGCTGCCTGGGCTGGTGCTGGTCGCCGCACCGTTGATCCCGTGGCTGCTCAAGCGCTGGTTCAAAAGGCACCCGCGTTTGCGTCGGGTGTTCCCGGCATTGGTGGCGACCTGGTTCGTGCTGTGGTTCGCCCGTGGTTTCATCGAACCGCTCAAGGAAGGCACCAATATAGATCAGGTGCTCATGACCCAGGCGGCATCCATGACCCAAGGCGCCGATCTGGTGCTGGTCAACTGGGAGGAAGGGCACTGGTTGTTCGCCCGTCAGCCGATCGTGCATTTCGGCATGGATTACTCCTCCGTCGAGAAGGCTGCGCAGTATCTGCGCGAACACCCCAAGGCCTACGCTCTGGTGCCGGATGACGTGCTCAACCAGTGCTTCAAACCCGAAGCGGCCCGTGAACTGGGCGAAAACTCACGGGCGAACTGGTCGATCGCAGGCGCGGATGCCGACAACGGCAAATGCCTCCCGCAAGAGGCCGGCAAAGCCTACCGGTTCACCTGGAATGACCCGCACATGCCAGCGCTGCCGGCGCAGGTGGCCAATCCCTGAGGGCAAAAAAAGGGCCGCTTGAATAATCGCAATGCTGTTCGGTTAAGGAAGTTGTAGGAGCGAGCTTGCTCGCGATGAACCTGAGAACACCGCGGGGTATCAGGTTTGCAGCGTCATCGTTGACGTTCATCGCGAGCAAGCTCGCTCCTACAGAGGACCACATTCGCTTAACTGAACAGCATTACGCTTGAACAAGCGGCCCTTTCTCTTCGTTCGTCGCCTGTCACTGACTGGCATCCAGCACCACACGGTAGCGCGCCTTGCCGCTGCGCAAATGATCGATGGCTTCGTTGATCCGGCTCATGGGAAACATCTCGACCTGCGGCAGGATCTGATGGCGGGCGCAGAACTCCAGCATCATCGCGGTGTTGGCCGGTGAGCCGACCGGTGAGGCGGACAAGACTTTTTGCTGGGGAATCAGGTTGAACACGTGCACCGGGATGGCGTCGGGCACGACACCGACAAAGTGCAGGCGACCCTTGCCGCGCAGGGTGGCGAGCATGGCGGTCCAGTCGAGGTTGGCGTTAGCGGTGACCAGGAGAAAATCCAGGGTGCCGGCAATGGCATTGAGCGCATCCGTGTCGGTCGAGGCGACCACCTTGTGCGCACCCAGGCGCCTGGCTTCGTCCTGCTTGCTCAGCGATGAAGTGAAGGCGGTGACTTCGCAGCCCCAGGCGTTGAGGAAGCGCAGCGCCAGGTGACCGAGGCCGCCGATGCCTACCACGCCGACCCGGTCAGTGGGCTTGATGCCGAATTCCACCAGCGGGTTGAACACGGTCGAGCCGGCACAGAACAACGGCCCGGCCATCGCCGGATCGAGCCCGGCCGGGATCGGCAAGGCCCAGGCCCAGTGCGAGCGAATGCGGTCGGCAAAGCCGCCGTTGCTGCCGATGATGGTCGGTTGCACGGTGCGACACAGGTTATGCGAGCCTTCGATGCACGACGTGCAATGCATGCAACTGCCCTTGTACCAACCGATGCCCACTCGTTGGCCCATTTCCAGGCCACGAACCTGGTCGCCCACCCGCACGATACGGCCGACCACCTCGTGGCCGGGAATAAAGGGGTAGCTACTGATGCCCCAGTCGTTGTCGATCAGCGACTGGTCGGAGTGGCAGACGCCGCAATACTCCACGGCGACTTCCACCTCATCGCTGCCCAGCGGGCCGGGATCGTAGCTGAAGGGTTCCAGTGGCGCGCCTGCTGCCGTGGCGGCCCAGCCGGTAAAGGTGGTGAGTTCGCTGCTGTCGTTCATGGGATACCTCCAGATCAGACGTCAGGGATCTTGGCCGCTAGGGTGCGGCGGAGCGAGGAAAGTGTAGCGGGTTGCCGGCGTTGCATCGGGCGCGAGCGTTGATACTTGAACACTCGACGCATACGCCCGCCACGGTCACTGTTCGAACAATTGGCGATTGGCCCGTACGAAGTCAGCCACCGTTTGCGGTGCTTGACCGGTTACTTGCCCGATCACGCCATCCACTCCGGAAAAGATCCCGTTCTGGTAATCGACCGCCACCGCCAGGAAGTGCTGGATGACAAATTCCGGCAGATCGTAGGTCTGCAGGTGCTGGCGATACTCCTCCAGCGTCGACGGACTGTAGGTGATGGTGCGGCCGACGATGGCGCTGATTTCCTCGGCAATTTGCTGATGGCTCAGTTCGACGGGACCGCACAACGGGTAGGTCTTGCCGATATGGCCGGACGGCTGGGTCAGGAGCCTGGCGATCACACGGGCCTGGTCTTCGGCGGCAATCGGTGCGTGCCGCCCGCTACCGTACGGTAGCGTTATTTTGTTTTCCTTGACGATCTGATCCAGCACCCACGGAAAAATCAGCCATTCGGAAAAGAACGTCGGGCGAATGTGCACCACTGGCACGCCCGACCAGTCGAGTACGCGTTCGGCAATCCAGTGGTCGCGGGCTGCGTGGCTCAGCGAGTCTTCGCGGGCGGAGATCTGCGACATTTCCACCACCACCTCGACGCCTGCGCGCCGTGCGGCATCGGCAAAGTAGGCGGTCGCCTGAATGTAGCCGGGGCGAACCGGGTAGCACAGGTACGCGCCGGTCACGCCATCCATGGCGCGCAAGATGTCGTCATGTTCCAGCAGGTCGCCGACAAAGATTTCGGCGCCCTCGTTCTGCAAGGCGGCACTGCGTTCGTCCAGTTGATGCACGAAGGCGCGCACTGCATGACCTTCATTGAGCAGATGACGGACGGCATATACGCCGGTTTTACCGGTTGCTCCGGTGATGAGGTATTTACGTGGCTGCATGATGGGTTCTCTCACTGTAATAAACGGGAAGTGGATCAGCTGTCGAAGGGTGCGTTGTCGATCAGGTCGCAGACATTCGGGCAATCAAAGCCATGGACATGGCGGCGCCCGACATCGGCGAGCCCGGTACCAATGGCCGTATGGGGTTTGTTCCTGGCCACTTCGGCAACGGCCTGGGTGAAGGCCGCTTTCATGCCGATGCGGGGGTAAAGCGCGAGCGTGTCGTCGACCAGCGAAGGGGTGATTTCATCCAGGTGCAGGCCCATGACATCGACATGGGCGCCCAGATAGATCAGGGCGATTTCCGGTTGTTTGCGGTCGGCGATGCCGGCGCTGGAGTGCAGGGCAATCGCATCCCAGACCTGTTCAGCTTTCGCCTGCGCATAACCGTTGGCCAGGAGAAAATGACGGGCGGCATCGGCGCCATCGACTTCAAAGCGCTGGTCGGCGGCAAACTCGGGCGTCAGCCCCAAATCGTGCAGCAGTGCCGCGAGGTAGACCGCTTCCCGGTCGTACTTAAAGCCCCGGCGCTGGCCAAGGAATTCGGCAAACCACCATGTCCGGTGCACATGATGCAAAAGCGCCCTGGAATGGACGCGTTCCACGAGCGATGCGGCTTTGCGGGCCAGCTCGGAGTCTGGAGCGCTGAAGCCGCCAATGTTGATGGGTGTATTCATGGTGCCTCCCGGGAATGACGTTGACTTGCCATTCACTCTAGGGATTCGCCGCGTGGCGCAATTGACTATTTACGGATGATTTGTGCCAATATTGGCACCTCGAACGTGCAGGAGTCCGCCGTGATGAGCAAGAAAAAACCCGACCATGCATTGAGGGGCCGTACACCAAGACGCGTGGTGATTCTGGGGTTGCCACCCGTCGACGGGCTCGACGTCATCGGCCCGGCCGAGGTGTTTTCCCTGGCGAACACTCTGCACGACGGAGCCTTCGCGCCCTACGTGCTTGAACTGGTCTGCGCGGGCGTCGACCCGCAAATGGCCAGCAGCACTGGCATCGGGCTCATGGCGCACACGACCCTCGAGCACGAGCGGCGTGCCGACAAGACCATCGACACGCTGATCGTGGCGACGGGCTGGCAGGCAATCGATCGACTGGACGGGGCGGCCATCGAATGGATTCGCACGAGGTCCGAAAGCGTACGACGGGTGTGCTCGATCTGTGTCGGCGCGTTTGCCCTGGCAGACGCAGGGCTGCTGGACGGGCGCCGGGCGACGACGCACTGGCGCATGGCACGTGATCTTGCCGAGCGTTATCCCAAGGTGCAGGTCGATCCGAATCCGATCTGGATCAAGGACGACAACGTCTATACCTCGGCCGGCATCTCGGCGGGCATCGACCTTGCCTTGGCGCTGGTCAGCGAAGACCTGGGGGATGACGTTGCGCTGGACATCGCGAAAAACCTGGTGCTGTTCCTGCGCCGTCCTGGTGGGCAGGCGCAGTTCAGTGTCGCCCTGCAATCGCAGCAGGTGCCCGGTTCTAATCTGGATGAGCTGTGCCACTGGATCAGTGAGCACCTGAGTTCACAGCTGACCGTGGAAATCCTCGCAGATCGCTTTGCTACCAGTGTCCGAACCTTGATCCGGATTTTTCAACGCGAGTTGCAGACCACCCCGGCCAAGTACGTTGAAGACGTTCGGCTGGAAGCCGCGTGCCGGGAGCTCGAACTGGGTGGGCGGTCGATGGAGGAGGTCGCACGCCGATGCGGTTATCACAGCATTGACGTACTGAGGAAGGTTTTCGTCCGGCGCCTTGGCGTGAGTCCCAGGGAGTACGCGCAACGTTTCGCGCCAGACGTGGGGTAGGGACTTTCGGAGAATGTCGGACTGTTCGAGGCGCTGCAGCTGTTGATCTGAGCGTTACCTCAGAACTCCAGATCGATCACCAAGGCTTCATCGAAATCAGGATTTTCATTGATGCCATTTTTGGCATAGCCCCGTGGGTTGCAGATCACGCGGGTGTTGCCCACCCGATAATCGAAGCTGCCATGGGTATGGCCATGCAGCCACAGTGCCGGCTGCCAGTCTTTGATCCGCGCTTCGAGGTCCGAGACAAAGCTTGAGTTGATCGGTGAACCGGCAAAGGTCGGGCTGATGCTTGACCGGGTCGGGGCGAAATGCGAGACCACCACCGTGGGTGTGCTGCTGTCGCGGGTGAAGCAGTCTTCCAGCCAGGCGACGGTCTGCAGAAACACCAGTTGGGAAATGGCCGGCGTGAACAGGTCGGGGAAATCGGGGGCGATCCTGATGTGGCTGAAGTCACGGATCAGTTGGGTCGCCAGATCGATGCCCAGCGCCCGATCCTCGGGGCTATCGAGCAGACGATAGTCAGACCACAAGGTGCAACCGAGAAAACGCACGCCATCGTGGACGTACTCCGAACGTTCCAGTACGTGGATCTGTGTGTCTTGCGCCAAGCTGTTCAACTGTTCGTAGGTGGAGACCAGGTCACTGCCATAAAACTCGTGATTGCCCGCTACGTACAGCAGCGGAACCGGGCACGCCCTGGCCCACTCGATGGCCTTGGCCGGCCGGGCGATGTCCCCGGCGAGTACGACAATATCGGCATCCACGGCGGGAAAAGGGATCGCGTTGACGGACAGGTGCATGTCGGACAGCAAGGCGATGCGCATGGATCAACTCCGGCGTTTCTTGAAGGGCAGGTCAATCAAGTTACGCGTTGATAACTCGTTGTCACAAGCCTGCTTTACGCCACGCCGAAAATCCACTGTGTGCGAGTCTGCTCGCGAAGAGGCCGGCACATTCAATAGAGATGTTGACTGATCCACCGCTATCGCGAGCAGGCTCGCTCCTACAGTTTTGATCTTCAGTGAACGCCAATCCCACGGCTGGTCACAATCCCTGTGGGAGCGGCGGTGTGGCGATCCGACTTGCCCGCGAAGAGGCCAGCACATTCAACAGGAATATTGGCAGACAGACCGCCTTCGTCGGATCGCCGCCCGGAGCAAGCCCGCTCCCACAGTTGACCTGTTTACTTCAAGTACCACCCCCAAGGCTGGTCACTGACGTACTCGGTCACCTGCTTGACCTCCAGATAATTGTGCAATCCCCATTGCCCCAGCTCGCGGCCGATGCCGCTGTGCTTCATTCCTCCCCAGGGCGCCTCGACGAAGGTCGGTTGCGAGCAGTTGACCCAGACGATCCCGGCGCGTAGCTGGTTGGCAACCCGGGCGGTGCTGCTGTGGCCCGGCTCGTCGAAAATTGCCGGCTCGACGAAGTAACCTTCGCGCAAGTGCGTCGGGGGCAAAACTAGCAATCGGGGTTTTGCGGTGTATATATCCCTTGGGGGATAGGAGGGGAGTTGTTCAAGTTTTTCAGTAGACGTATGGCGTAACAATCATTGATAAACCCCGTGTTCAATCCGGGTCAGATAATTCTCAACCTTCTGGAAGCCATGCGAGTTTTGGATCAGCTCTAGCGGGATGTTGCCTTCCAGACACTTGCAAGGTCTCTTTAGCCAGTCCTTAGCCAATTGCTGATTGCCGAACACGTTGATGGCGTGTTTCAAGATCTGGGCATATCGGACTGTATTTTTCTGCTGGTTTAGACGCACTGACTTAGTCTCCTTCGCCATCTCTTGTACTTGCCTGGATCTGTCAAATTAAACCTCGTACTTCCGACGGCCAACCCTAAAAGCGCGTGGGATATTTCCTGAATCTACAGAAAGATTTCAACGCTGGCAGGTCGCTTGAATCCAGTCATTCAGCATGGTTTAAACATGCGTGTTTAATCGCTGTAAGCGTTACTTCCCGCAAGCTACAACACCTTGCGTCGTTGCCTACAGGTACGCCAGAATCCGCCGGCTTGTGCGCCTTGGGGCTGGGTTTTATCGTTGGCCGGTCGCTGAATAACATCAGTGATCGGGTTTGGTAGCCCGGTGTTTACAAGGTGCAATGCGTCTCTATCAGCAGCGTTTTTCTGCTCTGCTACATGGTGGCCATGCACAGGGCACCTTCGGGCGCGCCGGTTTCCTTGTACCCGGTCTACCAACCTGCGTATGGCCACCACCCAACGTTTGGTAGCGTGAGAGTGATGGCTCCTTTTTACGGTACAAGGAGTTTCACTATGTTCAAAGTCACACCCAACCCGCCGAACACCGATCCCGCATCTCCGTGCGAAAGTCTCGATTCAAACAAACTCAACGAGGCCGCCGAGCGCGCGCTCAACCCCGGCCCCCACATCATGGCGACGCCGCGCAAGCCCAGCACGATGTTCATCGTCAATCCCGAGCTCAATACCGAAACCCTGCTGGTGCACGCCTGTGAATCCCTGGCGTCGGCCAATGTCATGGCCAACGATCTGGTGGATCATCTGGAGGGGACGAGCCGCAATGCGCTGCTGGGCATTGCGCAAGTCATCATGCTGGGTGAACTGGCGGTGAACCGCGCGCTGGATCAGCTCGACCCAACGGATTAATCGCTATCCCTCGTAGGAGGTGGTGGTCTGTTTTTCAGGCTTGCAGCTTGAGGCCGGGCGCCTTTCGTAGACAAACAACACGAAGTGATCGACCGGGCAGATTTGCCGGATCCAGTGGCTCAACCCCGACAGTCGCGCATGCCCGGCGGGCAGGTCGAGCAGATGGGCGACTCCGGTGGTCCAGAGTTTCAGTTCCTTGGGGCGCATGGCGGCTACAGGCAGCGGAAGATGGCCTTTGGAGGCACAAAGTACACCATGGCGGGTGGCCCCGTGTGGCGCGGGGTGGCGGACGGCAAGGCGTTTAAAAGACGCACCGCATTGGGGTTGGGTGTTACCGAGTGCTACAGGGTTGGTAGCAGAAATGATCAGGCGGATGAGTTGTGCTGGACGATCTGGATGAGATTGCCGCAGGTGTCGTCCAGTACCGCGAGGGTGACCGGTCCCATCACTGTCGGCGGACGGGTGAATTGAACGCCGGCGGCGCTGAGCCGGGCATATTCGGCTTGCACGTCTTCGACGCCGAAAAACGTACAGGGAATGCCGTCCTGTTTGATCGCCGCCTGGAACGTCTTTGCTGCGCCGTGGGCATTGGGCTCCAGCAGCAACTCGACGCCATCGGGGTCGCCGGGAGAGGTCAGCGTCAGCCAGCGATGTTCGCCCATGGGGATATCGTGCTTGAGTTCAAAACCGAGCACATCCCGGTAGAAGGCAAGCGCCTTGGCCTGATCATCGACAAACACGCTGGTGACTACGATTTTCATGGGTTGATCCTCCTGATGGCTGGGCCGCAAACCTGGAGGGTGCTCTCCTTTTCAGCAGAACACCCCTTTGGCCATTCACGCACCCGACGGGCGTTGACCGGTAGACGGCAACAGTATGGTCAGAATTCCCAACAGCGGCAGGAACGAACACAGCGTGTAGACGTACTCGATGCCATGGATATCTGCCAGATGCCCGAGCAACGCGGCGCCAATGCCGCCGAATCCGAACATCAGGCCGAAGAACACCCCGGCGATCATGCCGACATTGCCGGGCACCAGTTCCTGGGCGAAGACCACGATGGCCGAGAACGCCGAGGCGAGGATGAAGCCGATGATCATGCTCAACACGCCCGTCCAGAACAGGTCGACGTAGGGCAGGGCGAGGGTGAAGGGCGCGGCGCCGAGGATCGAGAACCAGATCACCTGCTTGCGGCCGATCCGGTCGCCGATCGGGCCGCCAAAGAACGTGCCCGCTGCGACAGCACCGAGGAACAGGAACAGGTACAGCTGCGAACTGGCCACCGACAGGTCGAATTTCTCGATCAGGTAGAAGGTGAAGTAACTGGTGAAGCTGGCCATGTAGAAGTATTTGGAGAACACCAGCAGCGCCAGCACCACCAGGGCGAAGGTCACTCGCCGCTTGGACAGGCCGTGGGTGGCCTTGCTGCCTTGCTTGAGCTTGAACAGGTTCAGGTGATTGCGGTACCAGCGGCTCAGGCCGTACTGCACGAGGATGGCGAACACCGCGAACAGGCCGAACCAGGCGACGTTGCCCTGGCCATAGGGAATGATGATCGCGGCGGCCAGTAGCGGACCGAAGGCGCTGCCGGCGTTGCCACCGACCTGAAAGGTCGACTGCGCCAGACCGTAGCGACCGCCCGAGGCCAGGCGCGCCACCCGTGAGGTCTCCGGGTGAAAGGTCGACGAACCGACGCCCACCAGCGCCGAGGCCACGAGAATGGCCGGGAAGCTGCCGACCATCGACAGCATCAGAATACCGATCAGGGTGCAGACCATGCCGGCCGGCAACAGCCACGGCTTGGGATGACGGTCGGTGTAGAAACCGATCCACGGTTGCAGCAGTGAAGCGGTGAGCTGGAAGGTCAGGGTGATCAGGCCGACCTGGGTGAAGCTCAGGCCATAAGTGGCCTTGAGCATCGGGTAGATCGACGGCAGCACGGCCTGGATCAAGTCGTTGATCAGGTGCGCCAGGGCGCAAGCGCCGATGACACGCATGACCAGCGGGCTGGCCTGGCTTGCAACCGAGACGGTGGGCGAGGGTGAGCTGAGGGTAGTGGTCGACATAGGCGAGTTTCCGGATAAAAACGCGAACTGCGAACGCAAGGCGCAGCCCATTTCAGGGTTCGGCGTTATCCTAGGGGCCTCAAAGGCGCCCGTCTCGCGCAACTCGGGCATGGACCATCTAAAAAAGGGCGTCATGATCAAACCATTGCAGACATTTCTGGCGGAAATCGACCAGGGCGGCTGGAGCGTTCGCAGCAGTGCGACCGACTACCCGGAAAACTGGAATATCGCGCCGCATTCCCATGAAAAGCATCAACTGATCTATGCCATCGAAGGCGTGATGGTGGTGCGCACGGCAACGAGCCAATGGACGGTGCCACCGAGCCGCGGCATCTGGATGCCAAGTGGAGAAGTGCACTCGATTCGCTGTGTGGGGCCGATCAAGATGCGCAGCGTGTTCGTGCACCCCGACGCGAGCCTGGATCTGCCCACCGAAACCCGGGCCGTGAGTGTGTCCACATTGTTGAGTGAGCTGATCAAGGTCTCGGTCGATTTCGATTTCAACTGCGATCCGGACTCGCGGGAATCCCGGGTGCTGCGGCTGATTCTGGATGAGCTGACGATCCTGCCGACCTTGCCGTTGAACCTGCCGCAGCCCACCGATCCTAGGATCAACCTGATCTGCACCGCGTTGCAGCGTGATCCCGGGGATGGCTCGACGTTGTCGGACTGGAGTGCCCGTTTGAGCCTCGACGCCAAAACCATCCAGCGCAGGTTTCGCAAGGAAACCGGCATGACCTTCGGCCAATGGCGCCAGCAAGCGCGTTTGCTGCTGGCGCTGGAACGCATAGCCGTCGGGGAGAAGATCATCGACATCGCCGGGGAGCTGGGATACGACAGCCCGAGCGCGTTCACGACCATGTTCAAGAAACAGTTCGGCAAGACGCCGAGTGATTTTTTCAAGTGATGGACGCTTAACCCCGCGCCAGTACCGCCAGGCCACCGGCTACGAGCAGCCATCCGGCCTGGATTAGCGACGCGCCAGGGATCGCCCTGTAAACTGGCCGCGCAAAAGGCGCCTGCCTTACCCTTTCAAGCAAGAGAACCTGCAATGGCAAACCACGACCTGACCTTTACCCCCGATCCTGATGCCGATTCGATTTCCTCCGACGTCGTCGGGTTTGGCGGTGTGCTGGTCTCCACCCAGATCCCAACCCGCGCCGACGGCAGCCTGGAACTGGGCGACATCACCTTGCAAAGCGAATGCACCCTGCAAGCGCTGAAGGTTGCGCTGGAGCGTGCCGGCAGTTCCATGGACCGCGTGATGCACCTGACCATCTACCTCACCGACATGGCCGACCGCGCCGCGTTCAACGAAGTCTACAAGCGCTACTTCGCCAAGCCATGGCCGGTGCGCGCTGCTGTCGGGGTTGCCTCATTGGCAGTGGAAGGCATGCGCGTGGAAGTGACCGCGATGGCGGCCAAGGCCTGATCGCGCCGACACACTCAATACTGTAGGAGCGAGCTTGCTCGCGATGAACATAAGGGCGACGCGTGCATACAGAATGCCCGCGTTATCGTTAACGTCCATCGTCGGAACGCCGCCCGGAGCAAGCTCGCTCCTACAGGGATTCAGGTACACCAGGCCTGCCCGAAACGCCACCCGGCAGCATACGGGTGCCGGTCAGGCGTTTCGCCGCTACAATGCACGCCTCGACCGTGACAAGCCTGACTAAAAAAACTATGTCTTTGCCCAAACATCACCTGGAATTGCTCAGCCCTGCCCGCGATGTGAGCATCGCCCGCGAGGCCATCCTGCATGGTGCCGATGCCGTGTACATCGGTGGCCCGAGCTTCGGCGCCCGCCACAACGCCTGCAACGAAGTGAGCGATATCGCCCAGTTGGTGGAATTCGCCCGTCGTTACCATGCCCGGGTGTTCACCACCATCAATACCATCCTGCACGACAACGAACTGGAGCCGGCCCGCCAGCTGATCCACCAGTTGTACGACGCCGGCGTCGATGCGCTGATCGTCCAGGACCTGGGGGTGATGGAACTGGACATTCCGCCGATCGAACTGCACGCCAGTACCCAGACCGACATTCGTACCCTGGAGCGGGCGAAGTTCCTCGATCAGGCTGGCTTCTCGCAGCTGGTACTGGCCCGCGAGCTGAATCTCCAGGAGATCCGCGCCATCGCCGACGAAACCGACGCGGCCATCGAGTTCTTTATCCATGGCGCGTTGTGCGTGGCGTTTTCCGGTCAGTGCAATATTTCCCACGCGCAAACCGGGCGCAGCGCCAACCGCGGCGACTGCTCGCAAGCCTGCCGTCTGCCGTACACCCTCAAGGACGAAAAGGGTGGGGTGATCGCCTACGAAAAGCACCTGCTGTCGATGAAGGACAACAACCAGAGCGCCAACATCCGCGCCCTGGTCGAGGCCGGCGTGCGTTCGTTCAAGATCGAAGGTCGCTACAAGGACATGGGCTATGTGAAAAACATCACTGCCTACTACCGCCAGCGCCTCGACGCCGTGCTCGAAGACCGTCCGGACCTGGCCCGCGCCTCCAGCGGCCGCACCGCGCACTTCTTCCTGCCCGACCCGGAAAAAACCTTCCACCGTGGCAGCACCGATTACTTCGTCACCGACCGCAAGATCGATATCGGCGCCTTTGACTCGCCGACCTTCACCGGTCTGCCGGTGGGTGTGGTCGAGAAAGTCGCCAAGCGTGACATGCAGGTCGTGACGCACGAGCCGCTATCCAACGGCGACGGCCTCAACGTGCTGGTCAAGCGTGAAGTGGTGGGTTTTCGCGCCAACATCGCCGAACCCAAAGGCGAATTCGAGGAGGACGGCGAGAAGCGCTATCGCTATCGCGTCGAGCCCAATGAGATGCCGGAGGGGATGTACAAGCTGCGCCCCAACCATCCGCTGAATCGCAATCTCGATCACAACTGGCAACAGGCGCTGCAAAAGACCTCTGCCGAGCGTCGCATCGCCCTGAGCTGGGTCGCTCGCCTGCGTGAAGACCAGCTGGAACTGACCGCTACCAGCGAAGAAGGCATCAGCGCCAGCGTCACCCTGAACGGCCCGTTCGGCGCCGCCAACAAGCCGGAACAGGCGCTGGAGCAATTGCAGGATCTGCTCGGTCAACTGGGCACCACGCAGTACCACGCCATCGATATCAAGCTGGACGCGTCGCAGGCGTACTTCATCCCGAACTCGCAGCTCAAGGCCTTGCGCCGTGAAGTGATTGAAGCCCTGACCGAAGCGCGGATCGCCGCCCACCCGCGTGGCAGCCGTAAAGCCGAAACCAGCCCGCCGCCGGTGTACCCCGAGTCGCACCTGTCGTTCCTGGCCAACGTGTACAACCAGAAAGCTCGCGACTTTTATTACCGGCATGGCGTCAAGCTGATCGATGCGGCCTACGAGGCCCACGAGGAGACCGGCGATGTACCGGTGATGATCACCAAACATTGCCTGCGCTTCTCCTTCAACCTGTGCCCGAAACAGGCCAAGGGTGTGACTGGCGTGCGCACCAAGGTTGCACCGATGCAATTGATCCACGGCGATGAAGTGCTGACGCTGAAGTTCGACTGCAAGCCTTGTGAAATGCACATCATCGGCAAGATGAAAGGCCACATCCTCAATCTGCCGCAACCGGGCAGCGTGGTCGGTCACATCAGCCCCGAAGACCTGCTCAAGACCATCCCGCGCGCGCCGCACTGAGTGACCGGTGAGCGCGCCGCAACGGCGCGCTCACCGGTCGTTCAATACCCTGCGTATTTGAAGTAAACGAATGCCACGGCAACGGCCAGACCAAACGCTGCCAGGGCTTTTGTTTGTGCGGTTGCCTGAAATTCGCCCGACCCTTGCTCATGGGGTTGCGAGCACGCGGTGGCGTCATGGCGGCGCTGCAGAATGGCCAGACAGGTGTAGCCCAATCCGATGAGCAGCGAAACAGCCATCAGGCCAAGGATCAGCCATCGTATCGTTGCCGGCTTTTTAGCGGCCGATACTCTCATCTCCTCTTCACAGACCGCGCTCTCGAACTCCACGACAGAAATGGGCTGGTAAGCCGTTGTGGGCCGTTGTGCATCACTGTGTATCGCCGCCATTTGCTCCAGGTCCAGTGCCTGATACTTCCAGAGCGTCATCGAACCTTCCCGGCAGTAGGTGAACGTAGCGGGGCTCGAGGCGCCGATGATGCACGCGTCGTCGATACCGATGTTTTTCAGGGTTTGCATCGCAGACCGTGTGAAGTCCATTTCGAGGACAGGAATGACGCCGTTGGCAGACACCACGACCGACACCAGCAGGCTCGCGATGGCGCAGAGGGTTGATATTTTCAAGGTCGAGACCCCCTCGCTTTTTACAGGATCTTGTTTTAAACGCGGGGTCTGGTTGCAACCTGCTTTTGCTGAAGTCTAGACGCTTGCGACAAACCTGGAGCTGGCGATTGAAACTATTCGCAGCTTTCGGCGACGGCTTTTTCAGCTCGTTTGTATTCCTGTTTGACGTCGGTGGGGATGCGCTGCTTTTTCATTTCCTGACCGAGGAAGGGTTGCTCGCCCCGGGACTGGACCTCTGCGTCCTCGGCCGTTATCTGCGCCTCGATGGCCGCAGCGTGCTTGTCGATGACGGCATCGACCTCGGCTGCATCTTTTGCGGTATCGAGCGCTAGAACCAACTGGCCGGCTTCGGCTTTTTCGGCTTCGGCATAGGCTTCGACCGTCAACCCCGAGGCCAAGGCGCGCGTCTGGGTTTCCAGCCGATTGAGATGCTCCCGGGCGGCCTTGCAGACCGCTTCCTGTCGCTGGCTCTGGATGTGTTCCCAGGTATTCAACCCATAGATCGCGGCCCCGACCACCAGGAGGGTTGCAGCGGGAGTCATGAATTTGCCTTTCACATTGGCGCCCTCAGATGGCAAGGGGAAGGGTGTTGCACAAACGATTCCTGATTCCATTCGGGTAAGGAAAAGCGTAGCAGACCTGGTCGGGCTGAACCTGTGTCGACTATCCGCCATGATGCGGTTCAACACTAAGCGTCTGTTTTAAAAAACAAATTGTTTTGTTGGGGGCTTCCCAAACGAGACAAAGGTTGGTAAATTTGCGCCCACTCTTGCACAGGCCCTCAGGGAGCCTCTCGCGCAAGCAGGCAACAGCTCTTGTTGCCACTCAAGAAAGCGAGTGCCAGGCACTCATCGCAACAGATACAGGGGCGTCGCCAAGCGGTAAGGCAGCAGGTTTTGATCCTGCCATGCGTTGGTTCGAATCCAGCCGCCCCTGCCATTTTTTCTTCCTGCGTAATCAGATAACACTCGACCGGCGGTTATTATTCGTCGGCGTTTTTGTTTTTGCGCCCATTGTCCACCTCTACCGAAAGCGCTCCGGGATGGCCTCGGCAAACGGATACCAGGAAAACCAGGGTCTTGCCTCGTCGATCACGCGCGCGACCGAGGGCCTTTGGACCAACCTGTCGAAATAAGCACTCAAGTGGTGATGATCGTCGGGAAAGGGTACGAGGGTGCTGGCATAGAACAGCGCCGGGGCAGCAGCACAGTCGGCCATACTGAACGCCGGGCTGGCGACCCAGATTCTTGCTGTCAGCTGACGCTCAAGCATGCCGTACGCCGTTGTCAGCGCGACGCGTTCGCGGGCCAGGTCGCCGTTTGCGGCATTGATTCGGTCAGCGACGATCTTCTGCATCGGCACCTGGACGTGCAGGTCGAAAAAACGATCCCACAGACGTACTTCCAGGGCTGCTTCCCAATCGTGTGGAATCAGCTGCGCCTGGCCGGGATGAAACCGGTCCAGGTACTCAATGATCACACTCGACTCCGGCACAACCTTTTGCCGGGCGTGATCGTGAAGCACCGGGAACTTGCCGATCGGCCACAGCGCTTGAAGTTCGGCCCGGTCGGCCTCGTTGCCCAGGTCGATGATCCTTTTTTCAAACGCGATGTCCAGTTCATAGAGCGCGATCAGCGCTTTGTGGCAGAACGACGAGAGCGGGTGGAAATAAAGAGTCAGTGACATCCTTCAAATCCTCGGTGAGATGGAAACCGCTTTATTATCTGTCGCCATCCGCCAATCCGCGAGGCGCTCCACCCTGATGTCCAATGCGGGCTGTTCGGGTTAGAGTGCAGATCCTGGCCTGAATATCAGGCATGCCGCGTTTATGGTCATACCACCATGCACCAGATCGGACTCATTGTTTACCCCGGTTTTCAGGTTCTGGGCCTGGCCATGTGTGCCGCCTTCGAGTTGGCCAACAGCGGCGCAGATGAGCCGGTGTACAGCATTGCATTACTGTCCGAACCGGGTGGTCTGGTGCAGACGTCCGCCGGTTTTGCTGTGCAGACCGAAGCATTCGACCAGCGCGCGTTCGATACGCTGCTGGTCATGGGCGACAACCTGATCCGCACGACCACGCCGGGCATGCTGGAGTTTTTGCGCCGCGCCAGTCACGGCACCCGGCGTCTGGGCTCGATTTGCACGGGGGCAAATGCGTTGGCGGAGGCCGGTTTGCTCGACGGTCGGCGGGCGACCACCCACTGGGCGCATGTGCCGGCCTTTCGCAAGGCGTACCCGAACGTGAAAGTCGAGGAAGACCGGATCTTCATCAACGATGGCCACCTGTGGACGGCGGCGGGGATGAGCGCATGCGTTGACCTGGCTTTGGCACTGGTGGAGATGGATCTGGGGGTGGACGTTGCACGCAAGGTGGCGCGGCAATTGGTGGTGTACCACCGGCGTTCCGGCGGACAGTCGCAGTTTTCGGTAATGCTGGAGCTGGCCCCCAAGACCGACCGCATACAGGCCGCGCTGAGCTACGCCAAGCAGAATCTCAAGTCGGCGCTGACGGTCGAGGAACTGGCCAACGCGGCCAATCTGAGCCCTCGGCAATTCAGCCGGGTGTTTCATGCCGAAACCGGCCAGTCTCCGGCCAAGGCCATTGAAAGCCTGCGGGTCGAGTCGGCCCGTTTGATGATGGAAACCGGACGGCACCCCATCGATGTGGTGGCGACGGACACCGGCTTTGGGGATCGGGAACGTATGCGCCGTGCGTTTATTCGGGCATTCGGGCAGCCGCCACAGGTGATTCAGCGTGCCAGTCGGGGCTGAATCATGATGTCCTGAAAGGTGGTGTATACGACATTCATGTCGTTATATTATTATCGTAATCTTAATCTCGTTGAAACCTTTCCCTCAATGAGATCACCGCCATGACCCTCGTCAAAGCCGCCGCCGTACAAATCAGCCCCGTTCTTTACAGCCGAGAAGGCACCGTCGACAAAGTGGTGCAAAAGATTCTCGAACTCGGCGAGCAGGGCGTGCAATTCGCCGTGTTCCCGGAAACCATCGTGCCGTACTACCCGTACTTTTCCTACGTGCAGTCGCCGTTCGAAATGGCCTCCGAACACCTCAAGCTGCTGGACCAGGCCGTCACCGTGCCTTCGCACGCCACCGATGCCATTGGCGCTGCGGCCAGGCAAGCCGGCATGGTCGTGTCCATCGGTGTCAACGAGCGCGATGGCGGTTCGCTGTACAACACGCAGTTGCTGTTCGATGCCGACGGCTCGTTGATCCAGCGTCGCCGCAAGATCTCCCCGACCTACCACGAACGCATGATCTGGGGCATGGGCGACGGTTCCGGCCTGCGGGCCGTCGACAGCGCGGTAGGGCGCATCGGGCAACTGGCCTGCTGGGAGCATTTAAACCCGCTGGCCCGTTATGCCTTGATGGCCGATGGCGAGCAGATCCACGCGGCCATGTATCCGGGGTCGTTTGCAGGTCCCCTGTTCGCCTCGCAAATGGAAGTCAGTGTTCGCCAACATGCCCTGGAGGCAGGGTGCTTCGTGGTCAATTCCACGGCGTGGCTGCACCCCGAGCAACAGGCGCAGATCATGGCCGACACCGGTTGCACCATCGGCCCGATCTCCGGCGGTTGCTATACCGCGATCGTCAGCCCGGATGGCACGGTGCTGGGTTCGTTGCAGGAAGGTGAGGGTGAGGTGATCGCCGACCTCGACATGGGCCTGATCGACAAGCGCAAACGCATGATGGATTCCCGTGGCCACTACAGCCGCCCGGAACTGCTGAGCCTGCTGATTGACCGCACACCTCAAACCCAAGTGCATGAACGCAGCGTGCATCCGAAGCTGGCCGAAGAGAACGGTGTGGAGGAAGTGACCCGTTAGTGTCAGTGTCTAGTCCTGAAATAGGTTTACACCTGTTTCAGCCTCAAAACGCCCGATGCACCGCATCGGGCGTTTTGTATTTCAGCGACAGATGAGGCCGCTCGTTGTTATAGATCTGCACCGACTCGTCCAC
>NZ_JAHBDJ010000049.1:0-31651 GCF_019956375.1 Pseudomonas sp. GL-R-19
AAAGCATACGTGGTCCCAAAATCGCCAAACCCAAGGAGTGGCTGGACGGTAAAGCTGCGCACGCTCATGTGTCGACGGATCGGGTGCTCAAGGCCCATAAAGGGAAAACACCTTGAAAGGGCTGGCCCTTACGGCGGGTCACTAGGAAAAGCCTGTAGGAGCGAGCTTGCTCGCGATGGAGGTCAACGATGACGCGGGGAGCCTGACACCCCGCGGTGCTCTCAGGTTTTTCGCGAGCAAGCTCGCTCCTACAGGGCCCGCCGCGATCGGCCATTCATGGCCGTACGCGGCTAACCCGAGGCGGCCTACCGGCCGGCCTGGTTCGTTATCCGTACGCATTTCCCTGTTTTCCCCGTAGGAGCTGTCGAGTGCAACGAGGCTGCGATCTGTTGGCTGTATTACCCACAAACAAGATCAAAAGATCGCAGCCTTCGGCAGCTCCTACAGTTGGGCTGGGTACATTCGAAAAAAATTGGTCGGCTGCCAGGCCGCCTTCGCTGGCAAGCCAGCTCCTACAGTCGATCGGCGTACACTCACGCTCCTCACCACTCATCAGGCCGAGCGTTAGCTCGCCTGCAGCTTTTGATCTTGATCCACCCGCCCCCTCGGAAGGCTGAGTGGAGGTGTTCATCCGGGGATTGGCGCGCAGCGCCGTTCGACGCAGTCGAACTCATTGCATGTAGGTCGAAGCGAAGCCGACCGGAGGGCAATGCCCCCGGATGAATACCGGAGCGAAGGAACCCCGAGCCTTAGCGAGGGGCCGTACGTTCGGGGCGAGCGTTTTTTTGCTTACTTTTTTTAGGCGCTTGTAAAAAAAGTGAGTCGCCGTCAGGCGAAACCGCCAGCCGCCGTTACCGAAGAAACGGATATGTACCCGATCAACAAAAGACAGGTTGGCGTCAGTCCGAGCTACACATCACTCAGCCCTTCACCACCACCCACGTAAAACACAACGGCAACTGCGCCACCTGCTGCTGATAGCGGTCATAGAGTTCTTCGCGATTGGAGTGCGGGTACTCCTTGAAGTGACGGATCTGCAGCCCTGCCGCAATGGCGGCGCTGAAGAGGTCGCCCAGGGTGTGGACGAACCAGTAGGACGCCGCCGACGGCTGTTCGACCTTGCCTTCGTAGACGATCGGTTCGTGCTGCACGAACGGTTCGCGACGGAAGTATGAGCTGGCCAGGCGAAAAGGATCGATTGCCTCGGGGTCGAACATTTCCAGGAACGGGTGGGTTTCGTACACCACCAGCGCCCCACCCGGCTTCAGCGTGCACGCCACATGGCGGAAGAATTCGCCGATGTCCGGCATCCAGTTCAGGACGCCGATGGTGATCAGCGCCAGGTCAAAGCGCTCCTGCAGTTGCGCAGGCAAGTAGTGAATGTCCGCTTCGATGAATTGCGGCGCATGGGGCGAGCGGGACGCCAGTTCCCGTGCCTGTTCGAGAAATGCTTCAGACTGGTCGACGCCCACCACGCTGCGCGCGCCCAGGGCAAACAGCGACAGACTTTCGCGGCCGTTGTTGCAGCCCAGTTGCACCACCTCCTTGCCGTCGACACCTGTCTGGGTCAGCAAGGTGGTCAAGGTGTCATCCAGGCAAGAGAAATCCGCATGGGCCACGTTCTTCAGCAAGGCTTGCCATTCGCTTGAGTCTTTGTGGTGACGGGCGGAGTCATTCCAGGCCTCGCGGTTGCTGGCGATGGCTTGTTCTTTTGTCGGCAGTTCCATTGCACGCTCCAGGGTTCGGGTCGTCGATTTGACCGGCCGGAGTCTAGTTCAACCTCATCCTGGCAGGTGTTGCGAACTTGTAATCCGCACCGCGCCAACGGCTGCCCACGGCGGCAGCTATAGTTAATGACCTTGGGGACATGTGATTAAACCGATTGCGCAGGTGTTGCCATGAACAAAACCAATCTGACGCTGTTGCTCGCCGTCTGCCTGAGCGCGACCGCTGTCGCCCACGCCGACGATATGCCCACCACCAACTACAGCAGTGAATTCAACTACTACGGCGCCGACCAACCCTTCGCCCACCCCGTACCACCGTCCATGAGCACCGTGCCGCCGGGTTCGTACATCCCGACCGCGCCCGCGGAATTCACTCCGGTTTCAGGCGAGCATGTGTTTTACGACTCGCGCCTGCCGACGGTGGCCGACGCCACGGTTCGCGTGTTCGTCCGCACCTACGATCCGGAGCATGGCGTCTACGTGAACCAGGAAGTCCAGGACTCCGGTTGCGTGCTGTCCTGCATGAGGCAGGGCCCGGTGCTACAGTGAGAACGCCCCCTAGCACTGGCGTTTGTCCGGGCGGGCGAGGCCGAGCTTTTCTATCCGGTAGCGCAACATGTCCCGGCTAAGACCCAGCAGGCGTGCCGATTTGGTGACGTTCCAGTCGGTCTTGTCGAGCATCTTGCGCACCATGTCACGCTCCACTTCCGGCAGGTTCATGGATTCGTTACCGTTACCGTTACCGTTACCGTTGGTCGGACGTGGCTCGCTGAAATGTTGCGGCTCGGGATGAAACATCGGTGGATCATCCACCAGGCTCAGGCAGACGTTCAACTGATGGGCGGCGATGGTGTCGCTTTGCGCCAGCAACACGGTTTGCTCCAGCATGTTGCGCAATTCCCGCACGTTGCCCGGCCAGCTGTAGTTGAGCAGCAAATCTTCAGCCTGATTGCTGAAATGCAGGTTCGGCTTGCCGTAGCGTTTGCCATGCAGCCCCAGGAAGTGCCGGGCCAGCAGCAGGATATCGTTGCCACGGGCATACAGGCGCGGCACCTTGATCGAAATGATGCGCAGGCGGAAAAACAGGTCGCGGCGGAATTTGCCTTGCTGGACCATTTGCTCGAGATTACAGTTGGTGGCGCTGATCACCCGTAGATCGACCTTGCGCTCCTTCACCGAGCCGACCCGGCGAATGGTCCGGTCTTCCAGCAGTTTCAGCAGCTTGGCTTGCAACAGCAGATCCATTTCACCGATTTCATCGAGGAACAGCGTGCCGCCATCGGCCGCTTCCACCAGCCCCATGCGACGCTCCTTGGCGTCGGTGAAGGCGCCCTTCTCGTGGCCGAACAGTTCCGATTCCACCAGATTGGACGGGATCGAAGCGCAGTTGAATTCAATGAACGGGCCTTTGGCGCGCGAGCCGTCGAAGTGCAAGGCCCGGGCCACCAGTTCCTTGCCGGTGCCGGTCTCGCCTTCCACCAGGACCGGCGGCAGATCGCTATTGGCCATCCGCCGTTCGGCGTCGAGCAACTGGCTGATGGTGCTCTTGAGGTACATCATCGGTGCCGACTCGCCAATCAGCGCCTGCAACCCCGACTTCTGGGCTTCGCGCTCCTGGTAAAACGACAGCGTGCGCTCCATGCGGTCGGTAGCCAGGGCCTTGTCCAGCAGCTGCTTGAGCTCCGGCAGGGCCACCGGTTTGGTGACGTAGTGAAAGGCGCCCTCTTTCATCGCCGCCACGGCGTCTTCGACGTTGCCGTAGCCGGTCATCATGATCACTTTCAGATCCGGCGCGCTGACGCGCAGCTTCTGGATCAGGTCGTGACCACTCATGCCCGGCAACGAGTTGTCGGTCAGTACCACGTCAGGAGCGAAGGAGCCCAATTGCTCCAGTGCATCTTCGGCCGAGTGGCAAACGGTCACCTCGAAGCCCTTGCGCTCCAGATAGTTCTGAATATTCTCGGCGAGAATTTCGTCATCCTCGACCAGCAGAATGCTGTGCTCCATATGCTCCTCCCGTTGCCACTTTGAAATTGAGACAAACACGGGTTCCTTCCTGTTCCCGACTTGTCAGTTCGACCGAGCCGTCAAATCGCTCCATTATTCTCTTGACCAGGGCCAGACCCACGCCCAAACCGCCTTGCTTGGTGGTGAAAAACGGCTTGAAGACCATTTGTTGCTGTTGTTTGGATATGCCCTTGCCGGTGTCGGTCAGGGTCATTCTCAAGTCGCCGGGCGCAGAAGAATCGATCTCGATCGTCAATACGCCCCCCTTGGGCATGGCTTCCAGTGCGTTGGCAAACAGGCTATTGAGTATCTGTGTGAGCAACACCTGTTGGCTGACGACCTGTGGCACGCTGACAGGCGAGAAACGCACTTCGACGTTCGAACGTTTGATCAGGGACTCGAAGGCACTCAAGGTGTCATCGAGGGCCAGCACCAGGTCGACCGTTTCACAGTCGTCATTCATCGGCCGCAACGACACCAGCAATTCACGGACCCAGCGCGACATGCGGTCGACCTGATTGATGATGTCGCCAATGTTTTTCTGTGCGGTCTGGTTGGCGATTTCCTGGGCCAGTTCGGCGCTGGAACGGATGTTCGCCAGTGGATTGCGCAGGCTGTGGGCGACCGCCGAGGACATTTCCCCCAAGGCGACAAAGGTTTCGTTGGCGATCAGCTGGTTCTGCTGGTTCTGCAGCTGAGTCGCCGCACGCCGCACGATCCAGAACAGCCCCAGGTAAATGACCGCCCCGCCGATCAGGGTGGCCAGCCAGATCGCCTTGAAGCCACGCTGGATGCGCTCCACCAGGTCCACCGGTTCCTTGTAGATCTCCACCATGGCAATCACTTTGCTTCTGTCGGCGTTGAACATCGGAATGTAGTTCTCGACGAACAGGTATTGCGGTTCGCGCAGCAGGCGCTGCTCGGGGCGCTCCTCATCGATCTCGTGGTAGTTGGTGGACACCGGCGATTTCATTTCGAAGGATTTATCCAGCTCCTCGTCGTCTTCGATGCGTATGCCAATCAACTCGGAGTTCGTCGACCAGACCACGGTGCGGTCCTGGGCGTACACCGTCGCCAGCAGAATGTCCGGCAGATGCTCCACATGGTCGAGAAACTCAAAGCGCGCGGCGGCCCGGGCTTCGGGGTTGATGTCGGAATCGGCATGGTCCAGACGCGGGTCGAGCATTTCGCCGATGGTTCTGTCCGGCGAAATCCTGGCATGACGGGTTTCGGCCTCGCCAATGGCTTGAATGAACTGCGCCGTCAGCATCGAATCGCGCTCGATGCTTTCATCGACCACAAAGCGCGTGGAGATGTAACCCAGCCCCAGTGCCACCACGGCGATGATGAAAAAGCTTGCCAGGGAGAACCAGCGCAGCAAGTTGAACTGCGGCCGCCAGCCCTTGCGCGGTACTGCCGGGGCCTGTGGCGCAGCTACTTTTTGTTGTTCCAGTATCTGCATGGCTGTGTCCTGAGTCTTTGAAATCGAGCCTTTCCAGCCGGGTATCGAGTCAGTGTAGGTAACATTGATAGCAATTGGCTGGCCCGCGTAACTATTTCAACGCTATTGCACCTGGGTCATGTCGGGTTGCGCGACCGAATGATGATGCTCAGGTTCCTCATTACCACTGACCTCTGGCGGATGCTGACGGTCGGTTTCTTCTTGCAGGAAATCGATGATGGAGTGGACGGAATGCTCATCCAGCCGCAAGTTGGGCATCGGGATCTTGTTGTAGCGATCGAACAGCTCCATCGCAATCGGGTCCTTTTCCGCGAGCATGCGATCCGGTTCGCGGATCCAGCGATTGAGCCAGGCCGGATCGCGCTGTCGGGTCACGCCGATCAGGTCCGGGCCGATGCTGTGCATGCCGATGCCCTGCCCGTCCAGCGGACCGAGGCTGTGGCAAGACGCGCAGCGGGTGCGAAACAGCTCTTCGCCATTGCTCGGCGGGCGGATTTGCGGTGCGTTGACGTAGCTTTCTTCCACACTGGGCTGTTTCCAGTTATGCAGGGTATTGGCCAGTTGATCGGCCAGAATCCACGGATTTTCGAACGGCGAGGATTTCATCCAGCGGCCCGTTGCCTGGTTGCCGATGATCAGGCTCAGGTTGTGGTCCTTGTTGCGCCCGTTATCGACGCCTTCGATGAACAGCCCCAGTTTCTTGCGCAGGTCCGTGATATCGGCGAACTCCCCGGTGAGGAATTTCCAGCCCGGCCCGACCTGGAAGCGTTGTGCATAGGCCTTTAGCACCTCGGGCGTATCACTCAAGGGGTCGATGCTGATGGAATAGAAGAAGATGTCCTTGCCGACCCGATCCCCCAGCAGTTTCTGCACCTGGCGCAGGCGCGCGGTTTCCAGGGGGCAGGAGTCGCTGCACGAGGTGAAGATGAAGTTGATCACCACCACCTTGCCTTTGATCATGTCATCGAAAAAACGCATCTGTTGACCGTCCTGGTCGGTCAGCAGGGTGTTGGGGAAATAGTCGCCACCCCACGGGGTGTTGTCTTCAACGACAGCGGGTTCGGCAGTAGATACAGGAGCAGGTGCGGGCGTCGACGTCGGCTGGCTGGCGACCAGCAACTGACTGGCCAGCAAACCGGCCACCACCATCAACACCAGGTGCATGCCCGGGGCTCGTGAGCGTGGTGAACGCATTTTCATGTTCATGTCGACACCCTCCCGGTTCATTGCTTGACGGTCACTTCAGGGCCGAAGCCGTCGCTAGTGAGGAAGGTTGGTGGGGGGATTGAAACTGGCCTGCACGGCAAGACGGCAGAGTGTTTTCCATCCACGTGGTGTTGCGTGAGCCTTTGGCTCCATCAGGCAAATCGAAAGAATCTTCGTTGCACTGCGCTTTTTTTCCATCACCTGCCGCCTCGATGTCGTGAAGGGGGGTGATGGTGGTTTTGCAAGGACCTCGCCAATTATGTGATTTTTTTATACAAAAGCATTAACACTAGACAAAACAATTACTTATCAAAACTCATGTGCCATGACCGTGAAAATGACCGGGGATTGAATCCCCACTAACGGGGGACGGCTCATCCCCATTTTCAGGAGGCTAATCTAAATGTCAGACGGACAGTGGTGCCCTCGCCTTCACGGCTGTCCAGGGTCACCGCACCGCCGAATCGCTCCATGATCCGCTTGACCAGCACCAGCCCGACGCCCAGCCCGCCCTGCTTGGTGGTAAAGAATGGCCGGAAGGCCAATCTGCGCTGCTCCTCGCTCATGCCTTTGCCGGTATCGCTCACCTTCACGCTGACGCGCTGGGTATCGCGCGGTTCGATCTGGATGGTCAGCGTACCGCCGCCGTCCATGGCATCCACCGCGTTGGACAGCAGGCTGTTGAGGATCTGGGTCAGTTGCACCTCCTGACTCAGGACCATGGGCGTCTGGTCCGGCTCGAACACCACGTTGATCCTGGCCTTGCTGATCTGCTGTTCGTAAGCCATCAGGCTGTCATGCAGGGCCGCCACCAGGTTCACCGGTTCAGCCTCGTCAGTGAGCGGTCGCAGAGACTGGAGCAACTCCCGTACCCATTTCGACATGCGATCGACCTGACAAATGATGTCGTTGATGTTCCCGTGTGCCGGACCGCTGTCGACCTCTATCGCCAGCTCGGCGCTTGAACGGATATTCGCCAACGGATTGCGCAGACTGTGGGCGACCGCCGAGGACACCTCCCCCAGCGCCACAAAGGTTTCGTTGGTGATCAATTGCTTCTGCTGCGTCGCCAGCAGGATCGCCGCCTGCCGCACAATCCAGTACAGGCCCAGGTAAATCAGACCGCCGCCCAGGGCGGTCGCCAGCCAGATCAGCACCAGGCCGCGCTGCATGCGGTTGATCAGATCCTGCGGTTCCTTGTAAATCTCGACCATCGCCGTGACGTTGCGACCATCGGCGTCGAACAAGGGAACGTAGTTTTCGATGAAGATGAATTTGGGTGGTTCCAGGAACTTCTGTTCCATGCGGGATTTGTCCACATCGTGGTAACTGCTCGACACGGGAAGCCTGGAGCTGAACGCCCGGTCGAGGTCTTCATCGCCATAAATCGTGATACCCATCAAGGCCGGGTTGGTCGACCAGATCACCCTGCGGTCGGGGGCATAGATGCTGGCCAGGATCACGTCCGGTAAATGTTCGACATGGTCGATGAAATCATCACGGAAATCGGCACGTGACAGCGGGTCGACGTCAGGAAAGTCCTTGTCATTTCGTGGGTCGAGCAACTCACCCATGCTCGGGGAGTTGGGAATCGACACATGGCGCAACTCGGTCAAGGCAATCGACTGAATGAATTGCGAGGTCAATAGCGCATCGCGCTGCACGCTTTCGGTAATCACGAACCGCGAGGTCACCGCCCCCAGCGCCACCGCCACCATGCCGATCACCACCATGCTGACCAGCGAAAACCAGCGCAGCAGATCGAACGGCCGCTTGCGCGTGTTCCAACGGGCTTCGCTTTCGGTCACAAGCACTTTGGTCATCGAGTTCATGGACACGGTTCCCGGAAACCCCCTATAGGTTTATAGCCCACTCATGGCCGTTTGCCCGAACCTGGGGACTGCGATACCCCACCGCCCCACTGTCCCATCCACCCCCAAAGTTGGGGACAGCTGCCCGCTCCCGAACTTCCCGGTCTATCACCCGTGACGGCGCCAACACCTTTACTGCGGGCGTCTCACGGGCGTTTTCGCTGATTGGTATGGAAGTTGCCAAACTCCCTGCCAACTGACCCGCCCCCAAGGGGCAGGTACTTCGATAGAGGGAATACTCATGCACCCTTTACTGTGCAAAACCGCGACCGCCCTGGTCGTGACCGCTCTAGCCCAAGGTATTGCCCAAGCAGCGCTGTTTGCCGTAGACCCCGGCCCCTACCTGCCAGCCAATGGCAATTTCGCCGCCTGGTATCAGGACACCCACGGCCGAACCCTTGACCTGTGTTTATCCAAGGCTGTCAGTTCCAGGGTTGCCAGCGCGCCGGGCGCCCCGACTTACATGTGCTCGTTGATCCCTAATCCCGGCATTTTCGACGACACCCAACCATTGGTCTTCCCGACCAATTTCCCCGACGAAGCGTTCTGGGCCACCGGCGAAACCACCATCGTCGATGCCGCCCGGGGCATTGACCTGACCTATGTCTCGGCGCTTGAAGCCGCCTTCAGTGGCGGTGATCCGCTGGAGGGCGACCAGATCAGCTTCGCCCGTATCCGTATTCGCATCGACGTACCCGTCGCCGGCACTTATGTCATCACCCACCCTTACGGCGTCGAAGTGTTCAACGTCGACACCCCAGGCCGGAGGGCGATCAACATGACCCGGGACATCGGTATCGGTGCGCCGAAAACCTACGACGGCGCGCTCAAGGGCGACGTCGGGCCGTTCCTGCGCAGTGTCAACGGCCCCTACACCGAGACCAACCCGACCACTGGCCAGACCGAACAATTCGTCGGCGATCCGAACCTCACCGAAGCCGTCACCGGCAGCCCGTTCAACACCAACTACGTGCGCATTGAAGGCCCCAATGGCCTGGACTTGCGCACCAACCTCTTCGCCGTATCCGGCAAGTTGTCGACGGTGGTCCGGCCAACCCCGGTGATCGCCGAGCGCAGCACCTACTCGCGACAGGCCGGCGCCAGCGCCCCGGTGGCCCAGCAAGATGTGTTCGTGATGGCCCCGCCGCCACCGGCCACCGTGACCCTGGCCAGCAACAACCCGGTCCTGAACTTCACCGAAGCGAACACCACCGGCCACTGGTATGCGCAGTCGCCGAACAATCCGACGCTGCCAGGCACCTTGCAGGTGACCGCCGACAACCACCTGGCCATCGCCAGCAGCACGCCGACCACCTTGCTCATGCCGCTGACCGACCTGGTGACGATCTCACGTGCCGAATACAGCCTGAGCACCGGGCAAATCACCATCGTGGCCTCGACCAGCGATGAAACATCGCCACCGGTGCTCACCGCCACCTCCGGCACCGGTATCGCCATCGGCGCCCTGAGTGGCGACGGCGCCTTGAAAAGCCTGGCCACCGGCATCTCGCCGATACCGCCAGCCCAGGTTCGCGTGACGTCATCCAATGGCGGCAGCGATACCGAAGAAGTGGTCATCGTGCAATGAACGCTCACATGCCCAGATCCTCATCAGGAGGCATCATGAACAAATGGCCACGCCTGGCGCTCAACGCCCTGGGACTGACTCTGTCGCTGTCCGGCAGTGCCTTCGCGCAACTCGCCGCCGTCGATCCCGGCCCTTACACCTTTGCCACCGGGAAATTCCCGATCTGGTATCAGGACAACAATCTACTGTCGATGGAGCTGTGCCAGTCCCGCGCCACCAGCTCGCGGGTGCCAGCCAGTGTGCCACCGGCCTACATGTGCACCCTGCTGCCGACACCCGGCATTTTCGACGACACCCTGCCGATGGTGTTCCCGGACAACTGGCCGGACGAAGCCTTCTGGTTCCTCGCCGAAACCAGCATCCCCGACAACGCCGCGGGCTATGGCATGGACGCCTATGTCGCCGGGATCGAGGCGGCATTTGCCGGCGGCAACCCGGTCGACGGCGACCAGATCAGCTTCGCGCGGATCCGTATGCGGGTGAACATTCCCACTGCCGGGACCTACACCATTACCCATCCCTATGGCGTGGAAACGGTCAATGTCACCACCCCTGGCCGTCGTGCGATCAACATCACCAGAGACGTCGGCATCGGCGCAACGGGGGTTTTCACGGGTGCAGTCAACGGTGCGATCGGACCGTTCCTGCGCAGCGTCAACGGCCCCTACACCGAGGTGAACCCGGACACCGGCACCGTCGAAACCTTCGTCGGCGACCCGAACCTCACCGAAGCCGTGACCGGCAGCCCCAACAACACCAACTTCGTACGCATCCAGGGTCCGGCCGGGACCCTCCAGACCAACCTCTTCACCCTGTCCGGCAAGGTGCTCGACAACCGCGCGCAAACCGCGGTGGACATGACCCGTGCCACCTACCGCCGTACAGCCGGCACGGGCGGTAACAACACCCGGGTCGAAGTGTTTGCCCAAGCCGCCAACGGTTCGACCCTGTGCTTTCGCGAAAGCATCGCCCTGGTGCCCGGCCCGCCTGTGTCGCCTTGCCTGACCAACATGCTGAGCGATAACAACGGCGTGTTCTTTGGCCAGCATCTGCTGACTAACGGCACCGTGCCTGCGGTCGTGGTGGTCACCGCCACCGACCCCGCCGGGACCACCCGCCCGACTGCGGTATCGGGCAAGCTCTCGGACGTGGTGAAAATCCAGACCGCTCGTTACGACTGGAACAACCACAGCCTGCTGATCGAGGCCACCTCCACCGACGAAGTGGTGGTACCGGACATGGTCGCCCAGGGTTACGGACGGCTGTCGAAAACCGGCACCCTGCAACGCCTGACGGTGGCTGACCTGAGCCAACCCCCTGCAACCGTGACGGTCAAGTCCGCCGCCGGCGGCAGTGATACCGAGCCGGTCGTAGTCGTCGGCACGGCACCGGACACCGGCGCGAACCAGGCTCCGATCTCTGTCGCCGATACTGCCAGCACCAGCTTCGGCGTGCCGATCACCCTCAATCTGCTGGCTAACGACAGGGACCCGGACGGCAATACGCCGCTGAGCATTACCGCACTGACCCAACCGGCCGCCGGCCAGGGCACCGTGGTCTTGAGCGGCACTACGGCGGTGGTCTACACCCCTCCCGCTGTCGTCAACGCGCCGCTGACCACGACCTTCACCTACAAGGCCCAGGACGCCAAAGGCCTGGCCTCGACGACAGCGGCAACCGTGACCATTACCGTGGCGCCTAACCAGCCTCCGGTGGCCGTCGCCGATGCCGTCACGACACTGGGTGTGGCGATTCCAATCAACGTGCTGGCCAACGACACCGATCCGGAAGGCAACGTGCCGCTAGCGGTCGCCAGCTTCACTCAACCCGCGGCAGGTCGCGGCACCGTCAGCAGTAACGGCACAGTGCTTACCTACACCCCGCCGGCTACCGTGACCACGGCCTTCACCACGACCTTCACCTACATCGCCCGGGACAGCTTCGGCGCCCTGTCGACATCGCCAGCCACGGTCACGGTGCAGGTCTCGCCACGGCCTGTTGCGGAAACCTTCGCAGTGACCACCGCAACGGTGAGCGCCCGCGCCAATAACCGCTTCACCTGGAACTTTGCCGGCACATCATCGGTGACCACCGGCAACATCATCACCATCAAGGTCACCACGCCGACCGGACTGGTCACCCTGGGCACCACCACCGTACCGGGGAACGGTCGCTGGCGGTTGACGGTGAACAACACCACCACGATCGTTCCGTCGGCGAACCCGACCGCCACGATCACCTCGTCCCAAGGCTCCGTGCGAACGGTGCCGGTGATCGCCAACTGAGCCCGCGCCCCATTAGCCACGTTGGTTGATGGGGCCGGCTTCAACCCTATGGAAAACCGCGGCCTCGGGTGGGGCGGCGCGGTTTTTTTGCCGGGTGCATTCCCCGTAGGAGCTGGTAGGAGCTGGTAGGAGCTGTCGAGTGCAACGAGGCTGCGATCTTTTGGCTGTATTACTGACAAACAAGGTCAAAAGATCGCAGCCTTCGGCAGCTCCTACAGTTGGGCTGGGTACATTCGAAAGAAATTGGTCGGCTATCAGGCCGCCTTCGCGAGCAAGCTCGCTCCTACAGAGCAAAGACAGAGCGGCGTACACCACCGCGTACGCTCTTCACCACTCACACTGGCAAGAGGCGCTGGCTGAGCGCCAACACACCGCGCTGACTGCGCGGTGAGCTGAATGGACAGCTAGCGCACCAGCCGCTCGGCCAACGCCTTGGCCTGGCTCGCCACATCGGTGACGGCGGTACTTTCCCACCACATTCCGCGCAACGGCGGGCCCATGGCAAACAGGC
Source organism: Pseudomonas sp. GL-R-19 (assembly GCF_019956375.1). Lineage (NCBI taxonomy): Bacteria > Pseudomonadati > Pseudomonadota > Gammaproteobacteria > Pseudomonadales > Pseudomonadaceae > Pseudomonas > Pseudomonas sp. GL-R-19. The sequence continues at coordinate 12,658 of NZ_JAHBDJ010000049.1, forward strand.
GGCGGGCGGGCTGACCCTCGGCGTTCAGGACCGCGCCATCGACCTCTGCCGCGATGCCCAAGGCCAGCGGCCCCGGCCGTACCAGACCGCGGGCGAGCAATTGCCGGGGCAACGGTCGCGCGACCCGGCGCCAGTCGTATTCGATACCGCTGGAGTTGATCAGGGCGGCACCGCTGACCACACAGGCCTGCGCCTCGCCGCGCCGTTGAAGGCGGATACTCACCTCGCCATCCCTTGAAGGCTCAAGCCCTTTGTATGAGGCGGCGTGAATACGCAACCGCCCTTCTTTATATAAGCGCTCCACCCGTTCGGCGCTCAAGGGTGGCGAGCGGTGGTGATGGCTTTCCCACCACGGCCGCACATGCCGCACGAACTGCCGACGCTGCACGTCCGTCGCCTGATGCCACAAGCGGCCGATATGTGCCCGCACCGTGTCCAGTGGCGCTTGCCAGTCGATACCCTGGGCGATGGCGTCCCGGCAGTGTCGACGCAGTTCGCGCATCAGCTGGCGAGGTGTACGGATGCTCAGGTCCTCAGCGAGAAAATCCACCCAGGCCGGTGGCTGGCGACGCACATGGGGCAGCAGGCCATGGCGGGAAAACACTTCGATCGGCCCGCGATGCCCGGCCTGATCCAGGGACACCACGGCGTCGACCATGGTCAGGCCCGAGCCGATGATCATGACCGTCGATTGCGGATCGAGCCGCTGCATGGCCGCCACGTCCCACGGATCGAGGGCGGCCGCATTCAAGCCGCTGGATTCGGTTTGTGGCGTGCGCGCGGCGGGAAACATTCCGGTGGCCAGCACCGCAAACGCGCCCTGCACGCATCGGCCATCGCTCAAGGTCAACCGCACGGCGTCGGCATCGGTTTGCAAATCGACCGCCTCGGCCTGCACATGCTCGACCGTCGAACCGTTCAGTGCACCCACCGCCTGTGCTTGCGCCAGGCGCTGTCGGGCGTACAGGCCGAATACGCCCCGTGGTGGAAACAGTTCGCTGATCGGCACATCCTGCTGATCCGATTCCGGCCAGCCGCCCGCCTCGATGTACCCGGTCAGCCATTGGGTCAGGTCATCGGCGTTGTCCGGGTCGACACTCATCCGCGCCGCATTGCCGTTGAGTGTATGGCCCAACTCCACCGCGCTGTAGGCTTCGCCCCGCCCCAACTCGGCCCGGGGCTCGATCACCAGCACCCGGCGCCGGCCCGGCAAACGCATCAGTTGCGCCGCCAGCATCGCGCCACTGAGGCCGCCGCCGACAATCAGGACGTCGGCGTCATGGGTCAAGGTCTGGTCCATCGTGCTCTCCCTGTTCAGATCACCACATTACGCACAAACCGCGCCGCCACCGCCCCGTCGTTGCGATAACAGTGCGGCTGGTTGCTGGCGAACATGAAGAACTCACCTGCGGCGATATTCTGCGCCTGGTCGCCGAGCATAACGGTCAGGCAGCCTTCGAAGACATAAATCTGCTCGCTCCAGCCATCGGCATCCGGCTCCGACGGATACACCTCGCCCGGTTGCAGGCACCACTCCCACTGCTCGACTTCGCGGCTGGCCTGGGCCTTGGAGAGCAACACCGCTTTGCTGCCGGGGATCGTGCCGGTCCAGGCCAGTTCATTGATACGGCTGGGATCCCGGGCGTCGGGGGCCTGGATCAAATCACTGAAGGCAACGTCGAGGGCTTCGGCCACTCGGTCGAGGGTGGTCAGGCTGACGTTCTTTTCCCCCGCCTCGATTGCCACCAGCATTCGACGGCTGACACCGGACTTATCCGCCAGCGCACTCTGGCTCAGGCCGGCGGCATGACGCAAACGACGGACATTTTGACTGACGTGCTGGAGGACCGAAGCCCGTTGGGTAGAATCTTTGTGCACTATATTGCTCACTGGGTGGGGTTGGGCAGTATACTGCGCAACATTCGGCGCATTGTGCGTCTCCCTCCAGTAGCGTGCAAGGTCATGACGTCGGTGAATTCCCCAAAGACTTCCTCCCGTTTCACACGGTTCAGCAAGGCCGAATGCGTGCTGGTGCTGATCACGATGGTCTGGGGCGGTACCTTCCTGTTGGTACAGCACGCGATGACCGTCAGCGGCCCGATGCTTTTCGTCGGCCTGCGCTTTGCCGCCGCCGCGGGCATCGTCGCCCTGTTTTCCTGGCGTCAACTGCGCGACCTGACCTTGTTCGAACTCAAGGCCGGGTCGTTCATCGGCGTGGCGATCATGCTCGGCTACGGCTTGCAGACGGTCGGGCTGCAAAGCATTCCCAGCAGCCAGTCGGCATTCATTACCGCGCTGTACGTCCCTTTCGTGCCGTTGCTGCAATGGCTGGTGATGGGGCGGCGACCGGGATTGATGCCCAGCATCGGCATCATGCTGGCCTTTACCGGGTTGATGCTGTTGTCCGGGCCGTCCGGTGCGGCGTTCAACTTCAGCCCCGGTGAAATCGCCACCTTGATCAGCGCCGTGGCCATTGCGGCCGAGATCATCCTGATCAGCACCTATGCCGGCCAGGTCGATGTACGCCGGGTGACAGTGGTGCAACTGGCGGTCACTTCCGTGCTGTCGTTCCTGATGGTGGTGCCGACCAACGAGGCGATTCCGGATTTCTCATGGCTGTTGCTGTGCAGCGCGCTGGGCCTTGGGGCGGCAAGCGCGGCGATTCAGGTGGCGATGAATTGGGCACAGAAAAGCGTGTCACCGACCCGCGCCACGCTGATCTATGCCGGCGAGCCGGTATGGGCCGGGATTGTCGGGCGCATCGCCGGGGAACGCCTGCCGGCGATTGCCCTGCTCGGGGCCGGATTGATTGTGGCGGCGGTGATAGTCAGTGAGTTGAAGACCAAGGGCAAGGCTGCGGCTGAGCAGGAGCTGGAGCAGGAAACACAGCGATAAACTGCGGATTCTGTGCCGCCGGTTAGACCGCCTTCGCGAGCAGGCTCGCTCCCACAGTGTTTTGAGTTGAACACAAGATTGTGTACACCTTCATACCCTGTGGGAGCGAGCCTGCTCGCGAAGGCGCCGGCACAGGCGAAACCCCTCTTCCGGAAACAATGTGAATCAGGGCTTTTCCGTCTACCGTGTAGGATTCTGCGACAGCTTGGCGTTTGGTGATCCGGGAGCTGGCACGTATGATGCTTCACAAACTTCCGCAGATTAGAAGCCTATGTCCCTGATAGTTCTACTGCTTCTGCCTTTCATAGGCAGCTGTTTGGCGGCCGTGTTGCCGCACAATGCCCGTAACGCCGAATCCCTGCTGGCTGGCCTGATCGCCCTGATCGGCACCCTTCAGGTCGCGTTCATGTACCCGCAAATCGCCCATGGCGGCGTCATTCGCGAAGAGTTTCTCTGGTTGCCCAGCCTGGGCCTGAACTTCGTCCTGCGCATGGACGGTTTCGCCTGGCTGTTCTCCATGCTGGTGCTGGGCATCGGCACCCTGGTTTCTCTGTACGCCCGCTACTACATGTCGCCGAACGATCCGGTGCCGCGATTCTTCGCGTTTTTCCTGGCCTTCATGGGCGCCATGCTCGGGCTGGTGATTTCCGGCAACCTGATCCAGATCGTGTTTTTCTGGGAGCTGACCAGCCTCTTCTCGTTCCTGTTGATCGGCTACTGGCACCATCGCGCCGATGCCCGGCGCGGGGCCTACATGGCGCTGATGGTGACCGGTGCGGGCGGCTTGTGCCTGCTGGCGGGGGTCATGCTGCTCGGCCATGTGGTCGGCAGCTATGACCTGGACAAGGTCCTGGCCGCCGGCGACCTGATTCGCGCCCATGCCCTCTACCCGATTCTATTACCCCTGATCCTGATCGGCGCCCTGAGCAAAAGTGCGCAATTTCCCTTCCATTTCTGGCTGCCCCACGCCATGGCCGCGCCGACCCCTGTTTCGGCGTACCTGCATTCGGCGACCATGGTCAAGGCCGGGGTGTTTCTGCTCGCGCGGCTATGGCCATCGCTCTCGGGCAGTGAAGAATGGTTCTACATCGTCAGCGGCGCCGGCGCCTGCACCCTGTTGCTCGGGGCGTACTGCGCAATGTTCCAGAACGACCTCAAGGGCTTGCTGGCCTATTCGACCATCAGCCACCTCGGCCTGATCACCCTGCTGCTCGGTTTGAACAGCCCGCTGGCCGCTGTCGCCGCGGTGTTCCACATCCTCAACCATGCGACGTTCAAGGCCTCGTTGTTCATGGCCGCGGGCATCATCGACCACGAAAGCGGCACCCGCGACATCCGCAAACTCAGTGGCCTGTACAAGCTGATGCCGTTCACCGCCACCCTGGCCATGGTCGCCAGCGCCTCGATGGCCGGCGTACCGCTGCTCAACGGCTTCCTGTCCAAGGAAATGTTCTTCGCCGAAACCGTGTTCATCAATGCCACGCGCTGGGTCGAACTGAGCTTGCCGATCGTGGCAACCATTGCCGGTACCTTCAGCGTGGCCTACTCCCTGCGTTTCACCGTGGATGTGTTCTTCGGCCCGACCGCGACCGACTTGCCCCACACGCCCCACGAGCCACCGCGCTGGATGCGCGCGCCGGTGGAATTGCTGGTATTCACTTGCCTGCTGGTGGGGATTTTCCCGGCCCAGATAGTCGGCCCGCTGCTCGCGGCGGCGGCGCAACCGGTGGTCGGCGGACCGCTGCCCGAGTACAGCCTGGCGATCTGGCATGGCCTGAACGCGCCAATGATCATGAGCCTGATCGCCTTGTCCTGCGGCACCGTGCTCTATCTGCTGCTGCGCAATCAATTCAAGCGCGGGCGCTTCGACCGTCCGCCTGTCATTGGTCGCCTGGACGGCAAGCACCTGTTCGAATACGCACTGGTCGCCATCCTGCGCCTGGCCCGTCGGATGGAGCCGCGGATTGGCACCCGGCGCCTGCAAATGCAGTTGTTCCTGGTGGTGTTCGCCGCCGTGCTGGCCGGGTTGATCCCTATGCTGCACAGCAGCCTGCACTGGGGCGACCGGCCGAAAATCCCCGGGTCGATCGTGTTCGTCACCTTGTGGTTGCTGGCCATCGCCTGCGCCCTTGGCGCGGCCTATCAAGCCAAGTATCACCGGCTCGCGGCCCTGACCATGGTCAGCGTCTGCGGCCTGATGACCTGCATCACCTTCGTCTGGTTTTCGGCGCCGGACCTGGCCCTGACCCAACTGGCGGTCGAAGTGGTGACCACGGTGCTGATCCTGCTGGGCCTGCGCTGGTTGCCACGCCGGATCGAGGAAGTTTCGCCGTTGCCCGGCAGTCTGCGCCGGGCGCGGGTACGGCGGATCCGCGACTTGCTTCTGTCGACCTCCGTCGGTATCGGCATGGCATTGCTGGCCTATGCCATGCTGACGCGCCAGACCCCCAACGATATTTCCTCGTTCTACCTCAGTCGCGCCTTGCCCGAGGGCGGCGGCAGCAACGTGGTCAACGTGATGCTGGTGGACTTCCGTGGTTTCGACACCCTCGGTGAAATCACCGTGCTGGTGGCGGTGGCCCTGACTGTGTTCGCCCTGCTGCGCCGCTTCCGCCCACCGAAAGAAAGCCTGCAACTGCCGGCCCAGCAACGCTTGCTCGCACCGGACGTGGTCACCGACCTGGTCAACCCGCGTCACGCCAGCGACACCGCACTCGGCTTCATGATGGTGCCGGCGGTGCTGGTGCGTCTGCTGTTGCCGGTGGCGCTGGTGGTGTCGTTCTACCTGTTCATGCGTGGGCACAATCAACCGGGCGGCGGCTTTGTTGCGGGGCTGGTGATGTCGGTGGCGTTCATCCTGCAATACATGGTCGCCGGCACGCAGTGGGTCGAGGCGCAAATGAGCCTGCGACCGCTGCGCTGGATGGGCACCGGACTGATGATTGCCACGGCCACCGGGCTGGGAGCGATGCTGGTCGGCTATCCGTTCCTGACCACCCACACCTGGCATTTCTCGTTGCCACTGCTGGGTGACATTCACCTGGCCAGCGCGCTGTTCTTCGACATCGGCGTGTACGGCGTGGTGGTCGGCTCGACCCTGCTGATCCTCACCGCCCTCGCCCACCAATCGGTGCGTGGTCACAAAACCGCTGCCCAGCCTAAACCCGTTGCCATGAAGGAGGTCGTCTGATGGAAGAAGTCATCGCAATCGCCATCGGCGTACTGGCCGCGTCCGGCGTCTGGCTGATCCTGCGCCCACGGACGTTCCAGGTGGTCATGGGCCTGTGCCTGCTGTCCTACGGCGTCAATCTGTTCATTTTCAGCATGGGCAGCCTGTTCATCGGCAAGGAACCGATCATCAAGGACGGCATCCCTCAGGACCTGTTGCATTACACCGACCCGTTGCCGCAAGCACTGGTGCTGACGGCGATCGTCATCAGCTTCGCCATGACCGCGTTGTTCCTGGTGGTGCTGCTGGCCTCCCGGGGCCTGACCGGCACTGACCATGTGGATGGCCGGGAGCCCAGGGAATGATGGCAATGACTCACCTGATCGTCGCGCCCATCCTGCTGCCGTTGCTGACTGCCGCGATCATGCTGATGCTCGGCGAGAAGCACCGGCCGCTCAAGGCCAGGATCAATCTGCTCTCCAGCCTGCTCGGGCTGGGCATTGCCGTGGCGTTATGGCAATGGACACAGACCACCGGCGTGCCCGGCTCCATCGGCGTGTACCTGCCGAGCAACTGGCAAGTACCGTTCGGCCTGGTGCTGGTGGTCGATCGCCTGTCGGCGCTGATGCTGGTGCTGACCGGCATCATCGGCGTCTGTGCGCTGCTGTTTGCCATGGCCCGCTGGGACGGCGCCGGTTCGAGTTTTCACGCGCTGTTCCAGATCCAGATGATGGGCCTTTACGGCGCGTTCCTCACCGCTGACCTGTTCAACCTGTTCGTATTCTTCGAAGTGTTGCTGGCAGCGTCCTACGGGTTGATGCTCCACGGTTCGGGCCGGGCGCGGGTGTCGTCGGGGCTGCACTACATCTCGATCAACCTGCTGGCCTCCTCGCTGTTCCTGATTGGCGCGGCGCTGATCTATGGCGTCACCGGCACGTTGAACATGGCTGACCTGGCGGTAAAAATCCCGCTGGTGTCCGCAGCTGATCGCGGCTTGCTGCACGCCGGCGCGGGGATTCTGGCCATCGCGTTTCTGGCCAAGGCCGGCATGTGGCCACTGAACTTCTGGCTGGTGCCGGCCTATTCGTCGGCCAGCGCGCCGGTGGCGGCGATGTTCGCGATCATGACCAAGGTCGGCGTCTACACCTTGCTGCGCCTGTGGACGCTGCTGTTCTCCGCCCAGGCCGGGGCATCGGCGTTCTATGGCGGTGAGTGGCTGATCTACGGCGGCATGGCGACCATCGTCTGCGCCGCCATGGCGATCCTCGCCGCGCAACGCCTGGAGCGCATGGCCAGCCTGAGCATTCTGGTGTCGGCGGGCATTCTGTTGTCGACCATCGGTTTCGCCCAGCCGAACCTGGTCGGCGCGGCGCTGTTCTACCTGTTCAGCTCGACCCTGGCGTTGAGCGCACTGTTCCTGCTGGCCGAACTGATCGAGCGCTCGCGCTCGGCCAACGAAGTGTCGCTCGACGATGAAGCCGAACTGCTGCCCCGTCCTCTGGAATCCCTGCATCCACCCAAAGGCATCAACCTCGACGACGAGCAAAAAGCCGTGGTCGGCCAGGTGATTCCATGGACCATGGCGTTTCTTGGCCTGAGTTTCATCGCCTGCGCCTTGCTGATCATCGGCATGCCGCCACTCTCCGGCTTTATCGGCAAACTCGGGTTGATCGGTGCCCTACTCAATCCGCTGGGCCTGGGGAACAGCGGCGACACACCGGTTTCCAACGCCGCGTGGGGCCTGTTGGTGTTGTTGATTTTGTCCGGGCTGGCGTCGCTGATCGCGTTCTCGCGTTTGGGTATCCAGCGCTTCTGGACGCCTGCGGAACGACCATCGCCCCTGCTGCGACGCCTGGAATGCGTGCCGATCTTCGCCCTGCTGGGCTTGAGCATTGCGCTGACCTTCAAGGCCGATCCGCTGCTGCGCTACACCCAGGCCGCCGCCGATGCCTTGTACAACCCCCAGCAATACGTGATGGCGGTGCTCGGCACGCGCGTCGTACCGAACCCGCCGGCTCATGCGACCACGCTGGAGGTGCAGCCATGAAGCGCCTGTTTCCGGCACCGCTGTTGTCGCTGGCCTTGTGGTTGCTGTGGTTGCTGCTGAACCTGTCGACCAGCCCCGGCAATCTGCTGCTGGGTGCGGTGCTGGGGTTCTGTGCGCCATTGATGATGCGCAGGCTGCGTCCGCTGCCGGTACGCATCCGTCGTCCCGGGGTGATCCTGCGCCTGGTCCTGTTGGTCGGGCGTGATGTGCTGGTGTCCAACCTCGCGGTGGCCTGGAGCGTACTCAATGCCGGTCGCCGCCCGCCCCGCTCGCGATTCATCAAGGTGCCGCTGGATTTGCGCGATGCCAACGGCCTGGCCGCGCTGTCGATGATCACCACGGTGGTGCCCGGTACGGTCTGGTCGGAGCTGGCGCTGGACCGCAGCATTCTGCTGTTGCACGTCTTCGACCTGGACGATGAGGCGCTGTTCATCCAGCACTTCAAGGCGACCTACGAACGTCCGTTGATGGAGATCTTCGAATGAGCCCGTTGCTGTCGAGCGCGATCCTGCTGAGCCTGTTCTTCTTTTCATTAGCGATGATCCTGACCCTGATCCGCCTGTTCAAGGGGCCGTCGGCCCAGGACCGGGTCCTGGCGCTGGACTACCTGTACATCGTCGCGATGCTGATGATGCTGGCGCTGGGTATTCGCTATGCCAGTGACACGTACTTCGAGGCGGCGCTGCTGATCGCACTGTTCGGTTTCGTCGGCTCGTTCGCCCTGGCGAAATTCCTGCTGCGTGGTGAGGTGATCGAATGAATACGCCATTGTCGTTATGGGTGGAAATCCCGGTGGCGATCCTGCTGGTGCTCGGCAGTCTGTTTGCATTGATCGGCGCCACGGGCCTGTTGTGCATGAAGGATTACTTCCAGCGCATGCACCCACCGGCCCTGGCCTCGACGCTCGGGGCCTGGTGCGTGGCGCTGGCTTCGATCATCTACTTTTCGGCGCTCAAGTCCGCGCCGGTATTGCACGCCTGGCTGATTCCGATCCTGCTGGCGATTACCGTGCCAGTGACCACCTTGCTGCTGGCCCGGGCGGCACTGTTTCGCAAGCGTATGGCCGGGGATGATGTGCCGGCTGAAGTGAGCAGTCGTCGGACTGAGAGCGGTAGTTAGACCAAGGATTTTTAGTGCCTGGAGCGGCCTCTTCGCGAGCAGGCTCGCTCCCACATTTGATCGCTGTCGTACACAAATTCTGTACTCGCCGAAAATCCCCTGTGGGAGCGAGCCTGCTCGCGAAAGCCATTGGGCAGGCAAATCAAATCCAGGCCACCGCCAACAACCCCGCCCCCAGCACCACGCACAACGGCGAGTAAACCCAGGTATCCAGCCGGGCAAATTTCGAGCCTTTGACCTCTTTGAAAAAACCCACCAGCTCCGAATCGCCAATCGCCCGGGCAAACAGCAAAATCGCAATCGCGCTGATCACCCACTGCAACGACCAGTGATGCAAGGGTGGCAGCCACCAACCCACCCGCAAGCACACCAGCGCGGCAATCAACAGCAACAGCGCGGCCACCACCAGCGTGATCCAGCCTCGTGGCTTGAACGCCGGTCGCAGTTGCGCGCTGCCCACCTGCGGCACTTGCGGGATCGCCGCCACCGCCGCCCACTCACCACCCAACGCCCAATACACATGTACCAGACTGATCATTGCAAAGATCGTCACCAGCCATTGAGCCAACAGCAAGGTCATGGTTCAAAGGTCCTTGAAAGGGATATGAACAGAACATTGTAGGAGCTTGCGCAGGCTGCGATCTTTTGATTTTGCTTTTTTTAGACAAGATCAAAAGATCGCAGCCTGCGGCAGCGCCTACAGGGCGGCGGAGACTTTATCCGCCACCTCCTTGGGCAGCCAGGCCCGCCAGACGTCCGGATGAGCCTTCATGAACGCCTGCGCCGCCTGACGCGGCGGTGTATGTTTCTCGCTCATCTCGGCCAGCGCTTTGTTCAGCGGGTCGATCGGAAAGTCGACCTTGGCGAAGAACTCGGCAATCTGCGGATACTGCTTCTGGAAGGGTGTGGACACACCGATGGACAGTTTGGAGGCCAGGGAACGGGTCGGCTGTGGGTTGGGGTTATCGGCGTCGGTCAAGGTCTTCCAGGCTTGCGCGTCGAACGGTGGCTCTTCGAGTTGAATCAGCTTGAAGCGGCCGAGCAACGGCGTGGGCGACCAGTAGTAAAACAATACCGGCTTGCCACGATGAATGGACGAACTGATCTCGGCATCCAGTGCCGCACCCGAACCGCTACGGAAGTTCACGTAGCTGTCGTCCAGCCCATACGCCTTGAGCTTCTGCTTGTTGACCACTTCCGAGGTCCAACCGATGGGGCTGTTGAGGAAACGCCCCTTGGTCGGGGCTTCCGGGTCCTTGAACACGTCTTTGTAACGCGGCAGGTCGCTGACGCTGCGCAGGTCCGGCGCCAGCGGCTTGATGCCCTTGGCCGGGTCGCCCTTGATCACATATTCCGGCACCCACCAGCCTTCGGTAGCGCCCTTGACCGTGTCGCCGAGGCTGACGACTTTGCCTTCGGCTTCCGCTTTGACCCAGACCGGGCTGCGACCGGCCCACTCTTCGCCAATGACCTGGATGTCATTGTTGGCCAGCGCGGTTTCCAGGGTGATGGTGGTGCCCGGCAAGGTGTCGGTCGGCAGCCCGTAGCCCTTCTCGACAATGATGCGCAGGACATCGGTAATCAGGCTGCCGCTTTCCCAGTTCAGGTCGGCGAAGTGGATCGGCGCCTGGGCGGCAAACACCGGGGCGGGTGTCGCCAGTAAACCGAAAGCGGCCAGGACAGCAGCCAGCAACCGTCGAAATCCGTTCATGCTTTTGCACCTCGTGCTGTTCACAGCAATAGCAGGATGGCCTGGCAGTAGACCGCAAAGCCTCTGAATACTCAGTCCAATGACTGTAGTAGAGGTTCCTGCTTTCGAGGTGCGTGGATCAGTTTTCGCAGGTTTGCTGCAAACGCATCAGCTCGCGCCTGACCATGCTGGCGTATGCCGCCGGTTGCAGTTGGTAAAGCTGTGACGCCACCCAATTCAGCCAGGCTCCTTGCAGAATGACCTTCTGCCCGAACAGCCGCCGCGCTTCGTCTTGAGCGCTGGCCAGGTTCTGTTCGTGGAAATCGGCGCGGGTCAGGGTCATCACTCGCTGGCCTTGAAGGTCACCAGCTCGCCCTTGCGCCACTTGGCCGCTTTGGCGGTCACGGCTTTGAGGGTCTTGGTCAGGCCTTCCTGCAGCTGTTGATGGGCGGCAAACACCATCACCACGCTGTGACCTTCCTTGAACACTATCCCCTGACCGTCGGCCGTGGTCACGAAAGCGTAATCGCCAATTCCGTAAACCGTCAGTTTGATGTCGCGGAACTTGATGTCCAGCTTGCCGCCTTCACGACTGGGCAGCACGGACGCGCTGAAATGATCGCCGACCTTGAGTTTGAGTCCCGGCTTGTCATCCACCACCAGGGCTGATTCGGTGTCGATTTCGGCAATGTAGATGCCTTCAGCGTTCTGTTCGGTGATGTAAACGAAACGTGACTGAAACAGCTTGACCAGCTTTGCGCGCAAATCACCCAGTACGAACAAAGCATGCATATCGAGATTACTTACTGCCAAGGAAACATCCCCACATCTGAAAAATGGTGCCGTACGCGAGAAATAAACGCACAGCCAAAAAAGCGGCAATGCCGAAGGTGTCGCCAAAGAACCCGGATTGAAATCCTGAATGAGCAGTGCGCTCACTCATCACGAAGCTTGAGAAGACTACTGGAACGTCACTCGTGTCGTCCTGCCCGGCGTTCGTCACAGGCTGAAGGAAAACACCCTTCCTGCTGCCAGAAAATTATGGACTATCAACTTCGGGGAAAAATCTCATCAAGAAAAAATCTTTTCCTACATATCGTCCGCAAAAAATTGCTTTAGATAAACATCGATTCCCCGCCAGTGAGGGTGATTCTAGAGCAGCGATGCTCTTGGAGACTAGCCAAAACGACGTACATACGTCGATAAAACCATGAAAAGGACTTCATATGTGCACGCTGACTCACTTTGCTTATCCCTTGGCGCCTGACTCAGAAACAGCGCCGATCCCGCACCCGATACGGTTTCGCCACCACGAACCGCTTCACGATGTCCCGGCCCGCCCGCGATTTCAGGTGGTGATGGCAGGCATTGCCTTCTTTCATATCAAGGATATTTCGACAGGCTGCGTAAGAGGTTTCCGAGCGGATCATAATGAAGCCTGTGCCCTCGCCCGGTTTCTTGAATCACATTGTTGACATGCCCGCCGCACTCATCGCTATCGACGTTTCGTCTGCCCGCCGACTTATCTCAGCCGTCGACGGGCAACTACTGCCATACTGCCAGCCCAATAAAACGGATCCGCAAAAAATCGGGTTGCGTTGACAACAACATTGTATTTCCAGGGGAAGTCTGCAACGTGACGGAATTTGATATCGGCGAGTTTTTTATCCGGGGGGAAGCCAGAGAAATCGACGGTGAATTCCAGGCCGTGATTGTCATGCGAGCCAAACCACCGCTAAAGACCGTGACGTATTACCAGGTCGAAAAAGATCGCTGGTTCAAAACCCCGGATGTCGCCGCCATTGCGGCCCAGGAATCGGCCAGGGAGTTGAAGGCGGCGGTCGATGCAGGCGCGCTGAAAGCCTGATTGTCGGGTTGGCGGTGCGCGACGACGCAGATTGGCAGGTACTCCGCTGCCAATCATGACCGCGACATCAACTTTGCCTTGCATGCTGACCCTCCCGACTTAATTAGCAACCTAATTAATAGGCATGCTAATTAATTTTCCGGCGAGGAAACAGTAAAACCCTGCACAGGTTAATTGCAGAAATTGCAACAGTCGCCCGACAGCCCGGGGTTTCTAACGCGGCTTTTCCGGTTTGTAGCCCAGGCGCAAACCACCCCAATGCCGGCCCTTGAGCATGATCGGCACCGAGAGATCGTGCATCAACTCGCCGGTGTCGCGCGTATAGGTTTGCAGCAACACGGCCTTCTGATGGCTGCCACAGCGGATCCCGGTGCGGTCAGCGAACTTGCGTTTGGTCCGGTTCTGCAAGGCATCGACCTGCGCGTCCCCCGTCAACGGCTGGCTGAACGCCTTGTTATGGGTCGGCACATAACCCTGCTGGGTGCAGGCGATGGCGAACACCAATCCTTCGTGACGCGCTAACAACGGCTCCTGGATCGTTGGCAACACCTGATCGGTGTAGCGGTCGAAACGCGTCTGGTACTTGGCCGGGCTGGTATTGGGAATAGTCTGGTAATTGCGGTCGAACAGATCGTCGAGACTGATTCGACCGGCATCGATATCCGCCTCGAATCGCGCGGCAATCTGCGTAGCGCCTTCCCGCGCCAGGTCATAGATCCGCTGGTGATAGTCATCCAGCCCCACCTCGGCAAGACGCTCGCTGATGGTTTCGGCCTGCCCCTCCATTTGCACTGCCGCATGGGCCAGGCGTTGAGTCTGCTGGTCGCTGACCGCCAGGTCGCTGCGCATCTGTTCAATGGCGTGGAACAGGCTGTCGAGTTGTTCACGGTTGGTGTCTGCCCCCTGGGCGATTTCCCCGACCTGGGACTCGACACTCGCCGCCAGACGGGCAATGTTCTCCAGGTGCTGCCCCGTCTGTTCGACCTGCTCGACGCCGGTATCGAGGTCGCTGGACAGTTGGCGGATCTGCTCCACCACCTGCGCGGTGCGTTGCTGGATGTCGGCCACCATTTCGCCCACTTCGCCCGTGGCAGTCGCCGTGCGTGCGGCGAGCCCACGCACCTCGTCGGCCACCACTGCAAACCCGCGACCGTGCTCCCCCGCCCGCGCCGCTTCTATCGCTGCGTTCAACGCCAACAGGTTGGTCTGGCTGGCGATGGACTGAATCACCAGGGTCACGCGCTGGATATCATCGCTGCGCAGGCTCAAGGCTTCGATCAGTTCACGGCTGTTGCTGGCGCGCTGGCTGAGCTGATGCATGCGCGCAATGGACTCGATCAGTTGCGTACGCCCCACCGCGCCACTTTGATGAGCCTCGCTGGCAGCACTGAGCGCCTGGCGACTGAGCGTCGAGGTGGCCTGTTCGGTGGTGATCATGACCTCGGCGTTGCTGACGATCTGTGCCGCCGCCGCGAGCTGCGATTGCAGTTTGTCCGCCAGTTGCCGAACCGAGAACGCCACACCGGCGGCTGACAGCGCGTTATGGCTGGTGGTGTAGGAAAGATCGCGAGTCAACTCGCTGATGGCATCGGGGTTGTCGGAGGAAGCAGCCACCGGGGTCGCGCGCGAACGCAGGCGAGGCAGCCAGACAATCAATACGGCCAGGGGCAGCCCAAGGTAGAGCGACCATCCGCCCAGCGTCATGCCACTTAACAACAGCATCAGGGCGATGCTTTGCAGCGTCGGTGTCAGCCAGCGGTTTTTCGGCAACAGCACTGGTGCAGGCACTGCCGCAACCAGAGACCCGTCTCTCGTCATCATCGTTACCCCGGAAAGCTTCTAATTGTTGTCTTCGCATTAAACGCCACTATAAAGCCATTATCCATGAGCCTTTAGTCGTGAGCGTTGCAGCAGATCAAGAGAACAACCGGGAAATCGAAGACGGCAGAAAACGAAGATCGCAGCCTGCAACAGCGCCCTACTTCAATTGCGTAGGAGCTGCCGCAGGCTGCGATCTTTTCAAAGGCAGTCCATCTTGATGGACTGCCTTGCAGAATCAGGCCTGACGCTGGTGCTTGTCGATTTGCTCGTGACGTTCCTGAGCTTCGATGCAGTACTTGGTGGTCGGGCTGATCAGCAGGCGCTTGAGGCCAATCGCCTCGCCGCTGTCGTCGCACCAGCCAAAGCTGTCTTCCTTGATGCGCTCAAGGGCTTGTTCCAACTGAGGCAGCATGCGCTGGTCGCGATCGATCGCGTTCACCAGCCAGGTGCGCTCTTCTTCGACCGAAGCCGCGTCTGCCGGATCGGCCGGGGTGTCCAGGCTTTCGATGGCGATGCGGTTCTGTTCGATGCGCTCATGGGTTTCGACTTTCATGTTCTGCAACAGCTCGGAGAAAAAAGCATGTTGCTCGGCATTCATGTAGTCATCCGCCGGCATGGCCAGCAACTTGTCCTTTGTCATTGATATCTCTATAAAAAAAACGTGCATTAAGGCGAATTAGGGAGCGTTCCGGCAGACCTGGGCAGGTCATCGGAAAGGCGCCGTTTGTTCCAAGCGCCACCCGGCACTCAATTTACGAGGGGCGGCAGTCTACGGCCGACTTGAGGCCTCAGCAACTGAAAAGACAGCGAATTTGTCCGACAAAGCCCGGAAAATGCTCTACCGCAGGCTTTGAGGTGGTAATCGGAGTGCGTTTATAGCAAGAAATTCAACCGAGCGGCTGTATATAGATGACAAACGGCCTGCACCGGGCATTATTCACAGTCATTTGCAGGGCTGCGAACCTCAGCTAAGGTTGTCCCTCCCGAAATGGCCATATAAAGGAAAGGACCATGAAGCTGATCGGTATGCTGGATTCGCCCTATGTAAGGCGCGCCGCCATTTCTGCCAAATGCCTGGGAATCACCCTGGAACATCAATCGGTCTCGGTGTTCCGCCACTTCGAACAATTCCAGCAGATCAACCCGGTGGTCAAGGCGCCCACGCTGGTGCTGGATGACGGTGAGGTGTTGATGGATTCGACGCTGATCATCGACTACCTGGAAACCCTGACCGATAACAGCCTGATGCCCGTCGAACCGGGCCGGCGTCTGCGCGCGTTGCGCCTGATCGGCCTGGCGCTGGCCGCCAGCGAAAAATCCGTGCAGCTTTACTACGAGCGCAACTTGCGGCCGGCGGAGATTCAATTCGAACCCTGGGTGCAGCGGGTCGAAGGACAGCTTACGGCGGCCTATACGGCGCTGGAGCGGGAGCTGGAAAAACAGTCGCTGAAGACTGACGGTTCGCTTGAGCAGGATGGCATTACCCTCGCCGTAGCCTGGAGCTTTACCAATCTGGTAGTGCCGGATCAGGTGAGTGCGGCGCAGTTTCCGCGGGTTGCTGCGTTCACTGCGTATGCCGAAGGGCTTGAAGTGTTTATCAGTACACCGATTGACTGACCGATTCGTTTTGCCTGATCTGCCGCTATCGTCGGAACGCCGCCCGGAGCAGGCTCGCTCCCACAGTAGTCTGCGTCGTACGTGGAATTTATGCTCGACCTCATGCCATTGTGGGAGGTTGCTCCGACGGATTTTATGCATGGGTTATTTGCGCTTATAGCTTTTATTGCCACTGGGGGTCAGGCAGTAAACGCCACCTCTGGGCCCGGTACAAAACGAGCCGGTGCCACAGGAGCAGCCCTGTGTGTCCTGAATAAACGCTTGTGGACGCGCCTGGGTCTGACCGCCGAACATTGCCGAGCAACTTTTTTTCGACCCGCTGATGGAGCCGTCATTACACAGGAACAAATCGCCGTCGCATCGATCGATTCCACCCTTCTTGCCGGAGCAGGGTGTATTGCCAGCCCAGGCCGATGAAATGAAAACACTGAACAACAACAGACAAATCGGCATCCAGCGATAGCGGATCGAGTTGCGCACAATGCAGCCCCCTACTGAAGTTGTGGCCCAATGATATCAATGTTGCGAACTGCGACCCCAGTCAGATGAAAGTTAATTTATTAAGTCGCGGACAATTCTTGGCAAAATGCTTGCTACTTCGTATTGAACTGCTTATCAGGCCAGCCCTATGACCCGCATCTTGACCATCGAAGACGACGCCGTGACCGCCCGGGAAATTGTCGCCGAACTGAGTAGCCACGGCCTCGACGTCGACTGGGTCGACAATGGTCGCGAAGGGCTCGAGCGTGCGGTCAGCGGCAACTATGACCTGATCACCCTCGACCGCATGCTGCCCGAGCTCGATGGCCTGGCGATCGTCACCACGCTGCGGACCATGGGCGTGGCCACGCCGATCCTGATGATCAGCGCACTGTCCGACGTCGATGAGCGCGTGCGCGGCTTGCGCGCCGGCGGCGACGACTACCTGACCAAACCCTTCGCCACCGATGAAATGGCCGCCCGGGTCGAAGTCCTGTTGCGTCGGCAGAACACCGTGACCGCCCAGGCCACCACGCTGCGGGTGGCGGATCTGGAGCTGAACCTGATCAGCCACGAAGCCAGCCGCGACGGTCAACTACTGACGCTGTTGCCCACCGAATACAAACTGCTGGAATTCCTGATGCGCAATACCGGGCAAATCCTCTCGCGGATGATGATTTTCGAAGAAGTCTGGGGTTACCACTTCGACCCCGGCACCAATCTGATCGACGTCCACATCGGCCGTCTGCGCAAGAAGATCGACCCGCCTGGCAATGTCCCACTGATTCGGACTGTGCGAGGCTCGGGTTATGTCATTGCCGAACCCGTCTAAAGGCTGGCGCTCTTCCAGCAGCCGTCTGCTGGCGCTCTACAGTTCGCTGTTCGTGATCTGGAGCGGGATCCTCATGGGGGTCATGTACTACGAGGTTTCCGCTTACCTGGACAACCTGGCCAAGCATTCGCTGATGCAACGCCAGCACCTGTTTTCGCGCTTCTCGGGCGAACAACTGGTGGACGCCCTCGCCGTCAGCATGACCTTCGATATCCGTGGCATCGACGCCTACGGCCTGTTCGATGCCCGGCAGCGTTACCTCAGCGGCGCCCTGCGCTACATTCCGGACGGCTTGCCGCTCGATGGCAAGATCCACACGCTCAGCGACTGCGCCGAGTCCGACGACCCGACCCTGCCCAACGACAGCTGCGACGCCGTGGCGACCCAGACCCGCGATGGTTGGTGGCTGATTCTGGTTCGCGACAACGGCTCGCTGTTCGCCGTCACCCGGATCATCCTTCACGCCCTGTTCTGGGGTGTGACCCTGACCATCGTGCCGGGCATCGTCGGCTGGTATCTGCTGCGGCGCCGGCCGTTACGACGCATTCGCGGGATCCAGGCCAGTGCCGAAGCCATCGTCGCTGGCGACCTGAGCCGGCGTTTGCCACTGTCCAACCGGCGTGACGAACTGGACATGCTCGCCGCCATCGTCAACGCCATGCTCGAACGCATAGAGCGCTTGATGAACGAGGTCAAGGGTGTGTGCGACAACATTGCCCATGACCTGCGCACGCCCCTGACCCGTCTGCGCGCGCAGCTTTACCGCATGCAGCAGCAAGCCGGCGAAGGCTCGCCGCAGGCCATGCAACTGGACCTGGTGCTGGCCGAGGCCGACACGTTGATGGCGCGTTTCCGTGGCTTGTTGCGGATTTCCGAACTGGAAGATCGCCAGCGTCGTTCCGGTTTCGTGCAACTGGACCCGGTGTCGCTGTTGCAAGAGCTGCATGAGTTCTATCTGCCCCTGGCGGAAGACGACGGCCTGGTGTTCCAACTGCACCTGCCCGCGTCATTGCCCCCCCTCAATGGCGACCGCGCACTGCTGTTCGAAGCCGTGGCGAACCTGCTCAGCAACTCGATCAAATTCACTCCGCCCGGTGGCGCGGTGATCTTGCGCGGGATCAATGCTGGCGGGCACACGCGGATCGAAGTGCTCGACTCCGGCCCGGGCATTCCCGAGGCGGAACGTGAAGCGGTGTTCCAGCGTTTCTACCGTGCCGAGGCGGGCAATCAAAAGAGCGGCTTCGGGCTGGGGCTGTCCATCGTCGCGGCGATTGTCAGCCTGCACGGGTTTACCCTGGAGGTGGGCACCAGCGAACTGGGCGGCGCACGGCTGGTGCTCGATTGTCGGGAGAGTCTGATTCCTCAAGCCTGAAATTGATCCCCTGTAGGAGCGAGCCTGCTCGCGATGGACGTCAACGATAACGCGTGCAGTCTGATTCGACACGTCGACCTTGCGT
>NZ_JAHBDJ010000050.1:0-30591 GCF_019956375.1 Pseudomonas sp. GL-R-19
GTCGGCCCGGACAGTCTCGATGAAAGCCTTCCAGGTTGCCCAGAAACAGAAGGCTGAAGCCGCTGTCGCCCAAAGCAAAGCCAAGGCGACCGACCGCAGCAACGGCTGATCGGTGTAGCGCGTCCCCGGGCCGACAGAAATGTGCGGCCTCAAGCCTCAAAAGCAGCACCCAAGGTGCTGCTTTTGCTTATCTAACCGAAATCCCGCTTACACAAATCCAGTGTGTTGAATCCACGGTCGTCAGCAGCCTTTCGCGAAGGGCTGCTTTGGGGCCTGTTCTTCAGGTCTGTGCTCAGAAGCGATAGTTGGTGCTCAGCTCCAGCGTCCGTGGGGCACCTGGCGCCCCAGCTCCGCACCATACAGCAGGTTATGGTTCATCCCGGCGAGCACGGTGCGCTGGTTGAGTTCGGTCTGGTTGAAATCGTCGTTGATGCGGTAATCGACACCGGCCGTGAACGAGAACACTTCACTGCGGGTGTAGTCGTCATCCCGGAAGGTATCACTGTTGTCCAGCGCGCCTATCCCAGCGTCGTCATCCATGCTTGCCAAAAATCCTCTGTTCTCAAGGACAGCTTTCCAAACATGTAAAACAGAGATAATGTAATTTCAATTACAAAATAAATTGCGATCTCTACATGAAAAATTGGCTGACTTTGATTCTAGGCCTGCCCACCGCGAATGCCACCGAACGCATGCGCGCTTGGCGTGCCTTGAAAGCCTCAGGTGCTGCGGTCTTGCGCGATGGCGCCTACCTGTTGCCTGACACCGGTTTGTGTCGTGAAGTGCTGGCGTCTGTAGAGCGTGACATCCTTGCCATCAAGGGCACCGCGTTCGTCCTGCCCGTCGTCGATCCTGATGGTGAGCGCTTTGTCGAGTGGTTCGACCGTAGCGGTGATTACGACAAGCTTCGTGCGCAGATCGAAGAATGCCGTGGACAGCTGAATGCTGAAAATGCGCTGGCGACGACCAAACAAATTCGTAAGCTGCGCAAAGCCTACGATCAACTGGCAAGCATCGATTACTTCCCAGGCAAGACGAAGCAACAGATCGATTCGGCGTTGCAGGAGCTAGAGACGGCGGTCAGTAGAGCCCTGTCGCCGGATGAGCCACACAGCAGCAACCACCCGATAACGGCACTCAATCCTGGCGATTATCAGGGCCGTATCTGGGCAACACGCAAGCGTCCCTGGGTCGACCGGCTGGCGTGCGCCTGGCTGATTCGCCGCTTCATTGACCCCCACGCTCGGATCCTCTGGCTTGAGCACCCCCAGGACTGCCCAGCCGACGCCCTTGGCTTTGATTTCGATGATGCGGTTTTCAGCCATGTCGGCAACCGCGTGACCTTCGAAACCCTGCAAGCCAGCTTTGAACTTCAGGAGCCAGGCCTGAACCGCATTGCGGCTTTGGTGCATTACCTCGATGTCGGAGGCATTCAACCGGTGGAGGCTGCCGGCATCGAGCGCGTGCTGGCAGGGTTACGCGAAACCATTCTCCACGACGACCAACTGCTGGTTGCCGCGAGCGCCATCTTCGACGGCCTGCTCGCCGGGTTTGTAAAAGAGGAACAACCCAATGAATAAGGTTTTCGCACCAGCGGTTGAAGAGGATCTGTCGAAGCCAAAGCCGATCAGTTTGCGCGAGGCTTTCTGGTTCTGGTTGAAGCTGGGTTTCATCAGCTTCGGCGGGCCAGCCGGACAGATCTCGATCATGCACCAGGAACTGGTGGAGCGTCGGCGCTGGATCTCCGAACGACGCTTTCTGCATGCCCTCAATTACTGCATGTTGCTGCCTGGGCCAGAGGCTCAACAGTTGGCGACTTACATCGGCTGGCTGATGCATCGAACCTGGGGTGGAGTGATTGCGGGGGCGCTGTTTGTGCTGCCCTCACTGTTCATCCTGATCGCTCTGTCGTGGGTGTATATCGCGTTCGGCGAAGTGCCCGTGGTGGCCGGGCTCTTCTACGGGATCAAGCCTGCCGTGACCGCCATCGTGGTGCAGGCGGCCCATCGAATCGGCTCTCGGGCGTTGAAGAATAATTGGCTGTGGGCGATAGCGGCGGCATCATTTACCGCCATCTTCGCGTTCAATGTCCCATTCCCGCTGATCGTGTTGGGTGCAGCTTCAATCGGCTATGTCGGTGGACGCCTGGCGCCCGAGAAGTTCAGGGCTGGCGGCCATAGCGCTGCCAAAAAGTCTTATGGTCCGGCGTTGATCGATGACGACACGCCCTCCCCTGAGCATGCCCGATTCAGTTGGTTGAAACTGGTGCCGCTCGCACTGATCTGTGCCGCACTGTGGGCGTTGCCAATGGGGATTTTGACCGCCCTCTTTGGCTGGGAAGGCACTTTGACCCAGATGAGCTGGTTCTTTACCAAGGCCGCGTTGCTGACCTTTGGTGGGGCCTACGCTGTCCTTCCGTATGTCTACCAAGGCGCAGTCGGTCACTATGGCTGGCTGACGCCGACGCAGATGATCGACGGCCTGGCTCTAGGCGAAACCACACCGGGGCCACTGATCATGGTGGTGGCTTTCGTCGGCTTTGTCGGCGCCTATGTCTCGCAAGTATTCGGTGCCGATCAAGTATTTCTGGCGGGAGCTGTGGCCGCCGCCCTGGTGACCTGGTTCACCTTCCTGCCCTCGTTCCTGTTCATCCTTGCGGGTGGCCCGCTGGTAGAGTCGACTCACAACGAACTCAAATTCACCGCACCGCTCACCGCCATTACGGCGGCCGTCGTCGGTGTGATCCTTAATCTGGCGTGTTTCTTCGGCTATCACGTGCTGTGGCCAAAGGGCTTCAGTGGCAACCTCGATTGGCCGTCTGCACTCATCGCCATTGCGGCGGCAATTGCCTTGTTCCGCTTCAAGCGGGGCGTCATCCAGGTGCTGATGGCCTGCGCGCTCGTCGGTTTGGCAGTCCATCTGCTGCGCTAGACCGCACGAGTGGATTAACAGTCTTTGGCGAGCATTGGGCTCGCCAGATCACCCAGCCTACCGAACCAGGCAGGAGGTGTTCCATGAGGTGGATTACACGTGAACGGCCCAAGATTGACCGCATCGCCTGTCCCTGGCTGATCGCGCGCTTTATCGATCCGCAGCCCGAGTTCTTATACGTGCCCAGTGGCGACGTACTGCGTCTGGCGGCGGAGAAAGACGCGGTGCCCTACGACATTCCCGGCGTAGAACTGACTCATGAGGGCGAGCTGTGCAGCTTCGACGCTTTTCTGAAAAAGTACCGGCTCAGTGAGCCCGCTTTGCAGCAGTTGGCCAGGATCGTCCGTGGAGCTGATACCTCCCGCCTCGATCTGACTGCGCAATCGGCTGGGTTGTACGCCATCTCACTGGGACTGTCGCAGCGATATTCCGATGATCATGAAATGCTTTCGCATGGACTGATCCTGTACGACGCACTCTATGCATGGTGCAAGGAATGCCAAGGTGAATCGCATAACTGGCCTCCACAAATGTGAGAAAGCCAGCTTGCATCAATGGTAGGAGCGAGTTGGCTCGCGATGGACTCAAGAGCGCCGCGTTTAGCCAGTAAATACGCGTTATCGTTAACGACCATCGCGAGCAAGCTCGCTCCTACAATTTCCTTAATCTCTCCCCGACATTAGATGAAAGGCTGGGCGCCTGTTTCTTGAGCTGTCCCTGCCTCTGGTTTAGGATAGCTTTATATCCCCCCAGGGGGGATATAAAGCATCTATAAACAACAAACTCTTCGCTGTCTTTTTCGAGTAAAGCCCGACAACCAGACAGGCGTTCGCCTCTTCCTGTGAGATTTCTCATGCTGACAATCCTGGCCAACCGAACCTACCGTCACCTCTTCCTGGCCCAGGTGATTGCACTGGTAGGGACTGGTCTTGCCACTGTCGCGCTAGGCCTGCTGGCATTCGATCTTGCAGGCGCCCAAGCGGGCGCTGTCCTCGGTACAGCGTTGGCGATCAAAATGACGGCCTACATTGGTGTTGCACCCATTGCAGCGGCTTTTGCAGAACGTCTACCCCGGCGAACAATGTTGGTCTCGCTGGATCTGGTGCGAGCCTTGGTCGCGTTGGCTCTGCCGTTCGTGACGGAGGTCTGGCAAATCTATGTGCTGATTTTCGTCCTTCAGTCGGCCTCGGCGGCGTTCACCCCGACGTTCCAGGCGACCATCCCTGACATCCTGCCGGATGAATACGACTACACCCGCGCCTTGTCGCTATCGCGTCTGGCCTACGATCTTGAAAGTGTCGCCAGCCCAATGCTCGCCGCCGCATTGCTGACGGTGATCAGCTTCCACAACCTGTTCGCAGGCACTGTCATTGGTTTCCTTGCCTCTGCAGCCCTGGTCGGCACAGTGCTATTGCCAAAAGCGAAGAAAACACCACGACGCAGCATCTACGAACGAACCACCCGTGGCATGCGCATATTCCTGGCAACGCCCCGGCTGCGAGGGCTGCTGGCTCTTAATCTGACGGTTGCGGCCGCCAGTGCCATGGTTATCGTCAACACAGTGGTGCTGGTACAGTCCCGCTTCGCACTGCCGCAAAGTTCTACGGCGTTGGCGCTGGCCGCGTTTGGAGGCGGCTCGATGATCGCGGCTTTGGTCTTGCCTCGGCTGTTGAAAGACATCAAAGACCGAACAGCCATGCTGTTTGGCGGAGCAATCCTGGTCGCAGGCTTGGCAATTGGCATCAACCTGACCACCTACAACTTCCTGTTACCTCTGTGGACGGTACTCGGCGTGGGCTATTCCCTGGCCCAGACCCCGAGCGGTCGGCTGTTGCGTCGCTCGGCACATGCCGAAGATCGCCCGGCACTGTTTGCCGCCCAATTTGCACTGTCCCATGCCTGCTGGTTGATTACCTACCCACTGGCGGGATGGCTGGGCGCCAACATCAGCCTCACGGCGTCGTTTGCCGGGCTCGCTGTCGTGGCAGGTGGCGCACTGGTGGTCAGTATCGTGATCTGGCGTCCTGCGCATGACCAAGAGTCGATCAAACACACCCATGAGAACCTGCCGGTCGATCACACTCACCTCGACGGGCAGGATGGTGTGGATCACGAACACCCGTACGTGATCGATGATCAGCATCGCCGATGGCCAGACAGACGACCGTAAGTTCCCAGGATTTGCCAAGGCTGGCTGGTCAGTCTTCAGACCAGAAACCGTAGCGCTTGCAGCGCGGGCATGGCAGGCCTAGAGGTACTTGGTGATCTGCTTGAAGGCTTCCAGTGGTGCGCGCTCACCATTGTTCAACGCCGAGACGGTGTCTTCCAGGCAGTGATCGATGTGATCCTGAATGAGCGTGCGCTTGGCCTGACACACCGCTTTTTCAACAGCGTGCAGCTGCTGGGCGATGTCCACGCACTGACGCCCATCTTCGATCATGGTGATGATGCTGCGTAAGTGGCCGTCCGCCCGCTTGAGTCGCTTGATGATCGCTTCGTGACTTTGGTGGGTGTGGGGGGTGTGGGGATGGTTGTGTTCGAGCTCACTCATCATTTGAGTCTTCGCGATTCATGAATAACGCGAATCTTATCCCCCCATGGGGGATGCAAGCAATTCAGTATCCGTCTGCACTTGGGTATTCGTCCGGGCGATCAATTTCTGGCTACTGCGACAGGCAGCTTCACGCCCTGAGGAAGCAAGCCCCCAAAATACCCGCAGCAACGAGCCAGACCAATACAACGATCACTGCAGCAAATCTGTTCGCTGGCCGCTTCACATGGCTTTTCTCCCACTCACTCGCTTTGTGCTGACAGTCCTCGAGCACCTGCGCCGGCATCAGCCGAATCGCGAGCAGAATCCCAAGCGGCAAAATGATCACGTCGTCCAGGTATCCAAGCACAGGAATGAAGTCAGGAATGAGGTCGATTGGACTCAGCGCATACGCCACGACAAAAACCGAAATCCATTTGGGTAACCAGGGTGTTTGCGGATGCTGATAGCAAAACCAGAGAACCATGGTTTGCCGTTTTAGCCTTCTGGCCCAGCCACGTAAACGATCAAGTATGCGTTTCATGTCGTAATTGTCAGTACCTGAAGGAGCGTGCCTGCGAGCGTAGCGCCTTAGGTGATTGACTGCTACGGGTCGAATAGCGACGGTCTGGCATCGCGTTCCTCTTCACTTCACGAGCGTACGCTCTAACACAACCTCCAATGGATGGCGCAATTGCAGGTTGGCAAAGCGCTTCACCTGACTGCGACAGGAGTATCCCGTTGCCAGCGCCTCGCTCTCTTTTTCCAGCTTGCCGGACCAGGACTGCTCAAAAATGGTTCGTGAGCTGCCTTGGTTTCGTGCTTCATGGCCAAAGGTTCCGGACATGCCGCAGCAACCGGTCGCCTCAGTCGTCAGCTTGAGCCCGAGCCGGGCAAAAACGGCTTCCCATTGCGAAGTGCTGGCCGGGACATTGGTTTTCTCGGTGCAGTGCGCCAACAAACGGAAGGTCCCGGTCGCGGGATGCGGGTTTTCCGGCAACGCATCGGACAGCCATTCCTGAGGCAGCAAGACCTTCGGGCAATCGTTGAGTCCTGGTACTTTTTGATATTCCTGGCGGTAGACCAGCGTCATCGCCGGGTCCAGTCCCACCAGCGGTACGCCGCAGTCGGCGAGCGCCTTGAGCTGATTGCCGTTGCGGATCGCCGCCTTGGCGAAGGCGCCGAGGAAACCCTGCACATGCAAAGGCTTGCCGTTGGCGCTATAGGGTGCCAGAAACACCCGATACCCCAACTGATGCGCCAACTGGATAAAGCTCGCCAGCAACGGCGTTTCGAAGTAACGGGTGAAGGCGTCCTGCACCAACACCACGCTGCGCTCGCGTTGTGCCGCGGTCAGTTCGCGCAGGGCGGGTACGCTGGCGACCGCGACCTTGCAGCGGGTCAGCGTGGCCTGCAAGTCATGGCGGTGGATCAGCGGGCTGTCGAGCATGCCGACCTGTCGCTCGAGCAGGCGGCTCACCCATTTCGAGCCCATCACTGCGTTGTACAGACCCGGCGCGTAAGCCATGTAGGGAATGGTGAACTCCAGCGAGCCGATCAGGTAGTCACGCAGCGGTCGTTGATAGCGACCGTGGTACAGCTCCAGAAAACGCGAACGGAATTCCGGGACGTTGACCTTGACCGGGCATTGTCCCGCGCAGGATTTACAGGCCAGGCAGCCGGCCATCGCGTCATAGACCTCATGGGAGAAATCCGCCTCGCCACGCGAGCGCGCCAGGTTATTGCGTAACCGCGCCGGCAACCCGCTCAACCACGACAACTTACCGCGGGCTGCTTGCAATACGTCAATATTGGCCGCGCCTTGCAGACGCAACCATTCGCGAATCAACGACGCCCTGCCCTTCGGCGAATGCTGGCGCTCACGGGTGGCTTTCCACGACGGACACATCGCATCAGAGGGGTCGTAGTTGTAGCAGGCGCCGTTACCGTTGCAGTGCATGGCGGTACCGAAGCTTTGCCAGACGCGCTCGTCGATCTGCCGATCCAGATCACCGCGCAGCGTCACTTCGTTGACCTTGAGCAAGCCTTGGGCAGCATCCGGCGGCGTGCAGATCTTGCCGGGGTTGAGCTGGTTGTGCGGGTCGAACGCGCCCTTGAGCGATTGCAGCGCCGGGTACAGCTCGCCAAAAAATTCGGGGACGTATTGCGAACGCAAACCCTTGCCGTGCTCGCCCCACAGCAACCCGCCGTAACGCCGGGTCAACTCGGCCACAGCGTCGGAAATTGGCTTGATCAGCGCGGCCTGGGCCGGGTCTTTCATGTCCAGCGCCGGGCGCACGTGCAACACACCGGCATCGACGTGACCGAACATGCCGTAGCTCAGGCCATAACTGTCGAGCAATGCACGAAACTCGGTGATGTAGTCGGCCAGCTTCTCCGGCGGTACGGCGGTGTCTTCAACAAAAGGCTGCGGCCGAACCTCGCCTTCGACATTGCCCAATAGCCCTACCGAGCGCTTGCGCATGGCGTAGACGCGGCTCACGGCTTCGGCTCCTTCGGCGAGCGTGTGGCCCAGGCGCTCGATCGACGTGTCGGTCTGCAGATGTTGCACAAACGACGCCACGCGAGCGTTCACGTCCGCCACGTCTTCCCCGCTGAACTCCACCAGATTGATGCCCAGCGTCGGACGCTCGGCGTCCGCCGGGAAATACTCGGCGACGCTGTGCCAGACGATGTCTTTCATCGCCAGCAGCAACACCCTGGAGTCCACGGTTTCGATGGACAACGGCTTGTGCGCCAGTAACGCATTGGCGTCACGTAGCGCATCCATGAAGCTGCCGTAACGCACGTTCACCAGCACCGAATACCTGGGAATCGGCAGCACGTTGAGCTTGGCTTCGACAACGTAGCCCAATGACCCTTCCGCACCACACAGCACACTGTTGAGGTTGAAACGTCCTTGCTCGTCGCGCAGGTGCGCCAGGTCGTAACCGGTCAGGCAACGGTTGAGTTTGGGGAATACCGACTCGATCAGCTCGGCCTGGGTCTCCTGAATATTGCGCGCCACCCGGTACACTTCGCCGATACGGCCGGACTGCGCGCAAGCCGCCTCCAGCTCCACTTCGGACAGCGGATGGCTGTGCAGACGCTCACCGCCGAGCAGCACGCTGTGCAATTCCAGAACGTGATCACGGGTCTTGCCATAGGTGCAACTGCCCTGGCCGCTGGCGTCGGTGTTGATCATGCCGCCGACGGTGGCACGGTTGGACGTCGACAGCTCCGGCGCGAAGAACAGCCCGTGCGGCTTGAGCGCGGCATTGAGCTGGTCCTTGACCACGCCCGCCTGCACCCGCACCCAACGCTCGGCGACATTGATTTCGAGGATGGTGTTCATGTGCCGCGACAAGTCGACCACGATGCCATCGGTCAATGACTGCCCGTTGGTGCCGGTGCCACCACCGCGCGGGGTCAGCTTGATCTGGCGAAAGCGTGGCTCGGCCATCAAGGTTGCGATGCGTGAGATGTCATCCGCATCCAGGGGGAACACCGCCGCTTGCGGCAGCCGCTGGTAAATCGAATTGTCGGTCGCCAGCACGGTGCGGGTGGCGTAGTCGGCGCTGAGCTGACCGCGAAAGCCGCTGGAGTGCAGGGCTTGCAGAAACTCCGGGTACTGGGCCGCGGGTGCAACGGTGGGCAACTGAGCGATCATCGCTGGCTGTTCTCTTGTCGGTCTAATCACGGAAAAACTCAAAACACTTGTCGCCTGAGCATTAATGGGTCAGCCTCAGGTCGTCGGCCATGCCAATGATCCTGCAGGTTCTGGCACCGGACAAACGGATAATCCTGCCGCTATCGATGACTTTTACGAATGAATTACCGTCACCTCACCCCTTCGATGTCGTTGCTGCTGGCCTTTGAAGCCGCCGCGCGCCATGAAAGCTATACCCGCGCCGCGATGGAACTGTCACTGACCCAAAGCGCCGTGAGCCGGCAGGTCCAGGCGCTGGAACAGCAACTGGGCCTGACGCTGTTCCGCCGTGAAGGCAGGCAAGTACAGCTGACCGATGTCGGTCGTCTTTATCAGCGGGAAATGAGCGAAGCGCTCGGACGCATCCGCAGCGCCACGTTGCAGGCCATGGCTTATCAATCCGGCAGCGGCACGTTGCGCCTGGCCACCTTGCCGACCTTCGGCTCGAAGTGGTTATTGCCGCGCCTGCATGACTTCTACAAAACCCATCCCGGCATGCTGGTGCACATCAATTCCCGGATCGATGCCATCGACTTTGAAACCAGCGGGATCGATGCCGCGATCATGGTCGGCAGCGCCAACCTGCCGGGCCTGATCAGCCATCGCCTGCACACCGAAGAACTGATGGTGATCATTTCGCCAGAAGCAGCCGAAATCCATGACGCCTGGACCCCTGACCGCATTGCTGGCCAGACGCTGCTCAACGTCGCGAGCAATGCCAACGTCTGGGGCGAGTGGTTCAGCCACCACGGCCTGCCCCATCGGATGATGCGCCTGGGGCCGAGTTTCGAACTCACCTCGCACTTGATCCAGGCCGTCAGGGCCGGCATCGGCATCGGTCTGGTGCCACGGATCCTGGTGGCCGACGAGTTGGCCAACAACGAACTGATCAGCCTCGATCAGCCCTTCGCCAGCCAGCGCAGTTACTACCTGGCCTATCCGCCGCGCAACGAAATGCTGCCTTCACTCGTCGCGTTTCGCACCTGGTTGCTGGAACAGATCTGACGGTTACCGCCCAAGGAACGCATAGCCGAAACCCACCACCTTGGCGTCTTCGCCGTAGCCGCCCAGGAAGGAAACACCCACCGGCAGGTTGCCCTCGATGATGCCTGCCGGAACGGTGATCTCGGGAAATCCCGTGGCCGAGGCAATGTACGACGACGCGTAGGTATCGCCGGACTTGCACACGTAACTGTCATCGCTCACACCGTGCACCACCGAAGCCGGGCAGTTGATGGTCGCGAAGAACAGGCTGTCGACTTTGTTCTGCTTCATGATGCCCATCAGCTGCGCGCGCAGCTGTGGAATCTTCCGGGAAAGAATGGAGATGTACTGCGGCGAATCGGCGCTTGTGGCATTCGCTACCGCTTCCAGTCCCGCCAGGCGTGCCGGGTTCATCCCATGCGCAGCGTTTTGCGCCTGATTTTGTTTGGCCAGGTCGAGAAACTGCGCAAGCGTTCGCGGTTGGCCCGGATTGAGGGTGGCGAGGTAGCGTTCGAATTGCGGCTTGAATTCGCTGTCCCCCACAGGGCCGAGCACGTCGCTCCACAGGGTTTCAAAGGTTTTTGGCAATTCGATGGAGACGACCTGCGCACCGCGCTTGACGAGCGTTTCCTGCGCAGCTTTAAAGACCGCATCCACCTGCGGGTTCGCGCCCTTGAAATTGCTGATTACGCCAATAGTCTTGCCTTGCAGCGAGGTACCGCTCAGTGCCGGTTCGAACTGTATTTTGTCTGCAGCAAGGTCGAAGGTCGCCGCGTCGCTTTTGTCCTGGCCCTTGATCACATCGAGCACGATGGCCTGATCCAGCACGCTGTTGGTAATGACACCTGCGGTGTCGAACGCGAGTGACAGCGGAATGATGCCGCTACGACTGATCAGCCCCAGCGAAGGTCGAAAACCCACCGTGCCGGTGACGCTTGCCGGTGCCCGGATCGAGCCGCTTGTATCCGACCCCAGCGCGAAGGGCGCAAACGCCGCTGCCACCGAGGCGGCAGAACCGCTACTGGAGCCGGATGCATCACGCTTGGTGTTCCGCGGGTTCAGCGTCTGCCCGCCAAACGAGCTGTAGCCAAACCAGCCAAAGGACGCAGCCAGTTCCGACAGGTTGGCTTTGCCAAGCGCAATGGCTTGCCCGTCGATCAGCTTCTTGACGGTGAAGGCATCCTGGCTGGGCACCGACGAACGCAGTACAAAGGAACCCCCGGAGGTGACCATACCGGCGGTGTCAAAGTTGTCCTTCACCACGAACGGAATACCGGCCAGCGGTGCGTACCTGGCAGTGGGATTTTTCGCCCGCTCAGCATCCCACTTGCGGGCCTGATCGATCGCCTGTTCATTGATGGTCACCAGCGCATTGATGTTCTGGCCCTGGTGATTGTTCGCCTGAATGTTATCCAGATAGTGCTGCACCAAATGTTCGGAACTGAGAGTCCCGTTGTCCAACGCATGACGCATGTCGGCGAGGGTCATGCGTTCGATACTGTCATCCGCCTGAGCACTTGCTGCCATTAGCAAAAACGTGCACGCCACGAACTTTTTATTCAACTGCATTGTTATTCTCCGAGTGGGTACAGGCGAACGAAACCGGCTCGCACCTGATGTGGATGCAAGGGAATGAATGGGAGGCAGGAAAAAAAGGGCCGGGGTTATTCCGCCGGCCCTGGTAGGTTCTGAAGGCAACGTCAAAGATCGCAGCCTTCGGCAGCTCCTACAGCAATTGATTCTTTTGCAGAAATTCCCTGGACACGCTCTCGATGGATTCACGGCCGACATCGACCCGGGAATTTAGGCCTGCGATGGTGTCGTCATCCAGCCTGGACGACAGGGCGTTGAGCAACTCGCCGATCTTCGGATTCTCTTTGAACACTTCAGTGCGAATTACCGGGGTCAGCGCGTAGCTGGGGAAGAAGCCTTTATCGTCTTGCAGCACCACAAAGCCGAAGGCCGGAATTCGCCCATCCGTCGACAGGACCAGGGCCAGATCGACCTGCCCGTCCCTGAGCGCCTGATAGGTCAGCCCGCCGTCCATGCGGACGATGTTCTTGCGCTCAAACTCAAACTTGTAGGTCTCTTGCAGAGGACGCAGGCCATCGGGGCGGGAAAAGAACTCAGCGTTGGAGGCAAATTTATAGGACTTGCCTGTTGCGATCTTTTTCGCAAGATCGCTGATCGAGGCGATTCCATCCTTCTCGGCCTCTTCCTTGCGCATGGCAAAGGCGTAGGTGTTGTTGGCCTTGGAAGGGTTCAGCCAGGTGATGCCTTTCTGCGCATCCAGCTCGCTGATTTTCTTGTACGTTTCGTCGGCGTTGAGCTTGTCCGTGACTTTATTGTAAGTAATCAGCGAAGTGCCGGTGTATTCCCAATACACATCGACCTGACCGTTCTCTTGCGCCGCGCGCAATACGGAAGAACCCAAGTCCGGGCGCTTATCGACACTGTAGCCATTGGCGCGCAGGAGTTGAGCGGTCATCTCGGCAACCAATTGCTGCTCGGTAAACTTCTTGCCGCCAACCACAATCGTGCTGTTGGCAGAAGCACTGCCCACAACACCGCAAACAAGACTCAGGGAAAAGATCAGACTGGCCAGCATTCGATAAATCATCGTGCACCTCATATTATTGATTTTTGTCTATGGTCTTCAGATTCATTCGCGCCCGGCCAACCTCAAGCCCCGTGACACTGCAATGTTTTGAATCAAGCCGCAGCCCAGATCGACCGCAATCGCCAACAGCGCGGTCGCCGCGGCGCCGGCCAGCATCATGCCGAAGTCGTTCAGGTCGATCCCGGTAAAGATCAACTCACCCAGCCCGCCGCCACCGACCAGGAAAGCCAGCGGCGCGGTCCCGACGTTGATCGCCAGCGCCGTGCGGATGCCCGCGAAAATCACGTTCATCGCGTTCGGAATTTCAACTTTCCACAGCGTTTCCCGAGGCGTCATGCCCATGGCCTCGGCCGCTTCGACCAGGTGCTGCGGCACGGCGCGCAAGCCTTCATAGGTGTTGACTGCCACGGGCAACAACGTCGCGACAAACAAGCCGATGATGGCCGCGCCGCTGCCGACTCCAATGAAACTCATGGCCAATGCCAGCAACGCAAGCTTGGGGATCGCCTGCCCTACGTTAAGGACCTGCATGCTGGCCATGGCGTAACGCTGGTTCGCCGGACGGCTCATCCAGACGCCCAACGGCAGCGCGATGACCAGCGCCAGCACCCCACTGACTGCCACGATCTGCAGATGCTGGACCGTCAGGTAGCTGATATCGCCCCAGTAAAATTGCAGCCCTTTCCACAATCCGATCAGTAAGTCAGACATTGTCAGTGCACCACCGGAGTAATGTTTTCAACCAGTCGCGCCAGGATGTCGGCTTGATGGACATAGCCGATAAAGCGTCCGTCGCTGTCGTTGCAAAGTGCCCAGTCCTGGCCGCGACCCAGCAACTGCGAAAGCACCTGGCGCAGGTCATCCCCGGATTTGACGATCAGGTGCGATTGCGAAACGACAGCGCTGTTGCCGCCCACGATCTGCATGTGTTCCCGTGGCGGGACCTTGCTGGCCACGTCAGACGCGCGCAGCAGACGCAGGCGCTTCATGATCCGGTCGCCGCCCATGAAGTTCGCCACGAACTCGCTGTTGGGCCGGGCCAGCAGATCATCCGAGCTGCCGAACTGCTGGATTTTTCCGTTATGGAACAGCGCAACGCAGTCCGCCATCTTCACCGCTTCATCGATGTCATGACTGACAAACAGCACGGTCTTGTTGACCAGGCGCTGGATGCGCATGAATTCGTCCTGGATCACTTCCCGGTTGATCGGGTCGATCGCGCCAAAGGGCTCGTCCATCAGCATCACCGGCGGATCCGCTGCCAGGGCCCGAGCCACGCCGACGCGTTGCTGTTGACCACCGGAAAGCTCACACGGATAGCGCTTGAGAAATTTCGACGGATCCAGCGCGACCACTTCCAGCAACTCCGCGGCGCGCTTTCGGCTTTTGGTTTTGTCCCACCCCAACAGATTGGGAACGACGCAGATGTTTTCCTCAACGGTCATGTTCGGGAACAGGCCGACTTGCTGGATCACATAGCCGATGGAGCGTTTGAGGGTGACGCTGTCCAGTTCGGACGTATCGCGACCTCCAATTCTGATCGTGCCGGAGGTAGGCGTGATCAGTCGGTTGATCATTTTCAGCGTCGTGGTCTTGCCACAGCCCGACGGCCCAAGCAGTACGCAGATCTGCCCCTCTTCAACATTGAATGAGACATCTTCTACTGCAGTGATTGAGCCGAATTGCTTGTTGAGGTTTTCGATCTGGATCACGTCGTAGCTTCCTTCATTCGGCCGGTGGCCACTTTGTTCTTGTTCAGGCCTTTTGGCGTCAGCAGGCGCTGCAAGCCGTACAACGCGTAATCGGCCGCAATGGCGATGACACTGATGACAATCGCGCCGGCCAACAACTGTCGGGTATCCGATTGCGCGATGCCGCGAATGATGAGGCTGCCCAGGCCGCCGGCGCCGATGTAGGCCGCGATGGCTGCGATGCCGATGTTGATGACGGTCGCCATCCTCACGCCCGCCATGATCAGCGGGACCGCAATCGGCAGTTCAACCTTGCGCAGTCGTTGCCAGGTCGACATGCCCATCCCGATCGCTGCTTCGCGCAAGGCCGGATCGATGTTGGAGATCGCTGTGGTGGTGTTGCGGATGATGGGCAATTGGGAGTAGAGGAACAGCGCAATGACCGCTGGTACGACGCCGATCCCGTAGCCGATCAGCGACAGGGCC
Source organism: Pseudomonas sp. GL-R-19 (assembly GCF_019956375.1). Lineage (NCBI taxonomy): Bacteria > Pseudomonadati > Pseudomonadota > Gammaproteobacteria > Pseudomonadales > Pseudomonadaceae > Pseudomonas > Pseudomonas sp. GL-R-19. The sequence continues at coordinate 14,952 of NZ_JAHBDJ010000050.1, forward strand.
GGAATCATCAGCCCGAACAGCGCGGCGGAAGGAATGGTCATCAGGACCGCGGCGAACGCCAGGACCCAACGGCGCGTTCTGGGGTGCTGGGAGATCGCGATCCCGGCAGGCACGCCGGTCAGAATCGCCAGACCCACCGCAACCGCCACGATGAGCAGGTGCTGCCCGAGTAGCAGACTGATCAGCCCGCCGTTTTCCAGAATGAAACTCAAGGTTTCCATGTGTTATGCCTTCTGTACGTCATTGTTGTTTTTATCGGTCGTGCATCTGGAATTGAACGCCGGATCTGTAGGAAACATTACCGCGCTACTGCAGGTGCTCTGAGCTTCGAGTTCGACGATTTCTATCAAAAAACCGACGTCACGCGGCAAGCCAATGCGCAACGCAAAGTGCAGGGTCGATTGCAGACGCCAGTATGCGGGATCGCCAAATGACAAGGCTTGCCAGAGCGCACCGCCTGTCGGGGTGAGTCATTAGCTAGCTATGGGATTTTACAGAGAGGATTGGTTCAGAGGCTTTTCAGGGGATTGGCGTTTGTTGACCCATGCGCCCAGTAACTGAAATCAGGAGTGAGCATCATCAAATTTCCGCCGCTCTTCACCGGGCGTACATCCCCAGACACGACGGTAAGCAGCCCCCAGATGTGACGCTGAGACGAACCCACAGCTGTAGGCAATGGACGCAATGGGCTGGGTGCTTTCACGCAGCAACCGGCGTGCTTCGTTCAGCCTGAGCTCCAGATAGAACTTCTTCGGCGTCATGCCGAAGTGCTGATGCCAAAGCCGTTCGAGTTGACGATGGGACAGATTGCAACGGTCGGCGATCTCTTCGATGCCGACGATGTTCTCCAGATTGTTCTCCATGAAGGCGATGGCGGCTGTCAGCCTGCGATCGTGAATGCCGAACCGCCACTGAATCGACATCCGCTGATGCTCTTCCGGCGCTCTTATCCTGGCATGCAGAAATTGCTCGGCGATGCTCGCCGCGAGCTGGTTACCGAAATCAAGCGCGATTTGTGCCAGCATGAGATCGATGGCCGCCGTCCCCCCGGCGCACGTCCAGCGGTTGCCATGGTTGACGTAAAGCTCCCTGGTGACTTCGATCGAGGGGAATTCTTCCGAAAACTGGCCAATGGACTCCCAGTGCAGGGTGCAGCGCTTGCCTTCCAGCAAGCCGGCGCGTGCAAGGATGAACGTACCGGTGCTCAATGCGCCGACGGTAATCCCGCGGAACGCTGCGCGCTGCAGGAAGCGCAGCATTTTTGGTGGTTTCTGATGTTCGATGTCCAGGCTCGCCAGGACAAAAACGCGATCCAGCTCCGGCGCCTGATCAACCGGCACGGTCTGGATTTCGATACCGCTGCTGGAACTGACCGGTCCGCCCGACTCCGTGAGCAGGGTCCACTCATAAAGCGTTTTGCCGGATAGCCGATTGGCCGCGCGCAAAGGCTCGCTGGCACCCGCCAGGGCCATCATTGAGAACTGAGGAAGAATGAGCAGCCCGATTCGCTTGGTTGTGCCGCTATTCACAGACGTCGCCGATTCACTGGGGGCTGTCATCGCCAGATCCTTTCATGGTAGTTCCAGCCGTTCGAGTGAACAGCTCAGGCCACACCGGGGAAGTGGCTTTGGACACGCCATGTTAGGGGTTGGGCAGGCATTCAGCCAGATTGAATCGCTGCGAGACTTCGGCACCCGAGGTCTCGCAGGACAATGGCGAGCGGATCAGCCGCGCGCGCGGATGGCTTCGTCGATGCTCTGGATCATCGACTTGAACACAGGGCTGTCGACCTGATTCTGCTGGCCATGCTGCATGTGCGAAATGATCAGCGCGTGCGGGCCGGCATCGCCCGGATAGTTCTGGTGCAGACGCACAGACTCCGACGGCATGTGCAAGGTATTGTCGGCGCCATGGATGATCAGCGCTGGCGGGAAACCTTTTGCACCTTCAATGGACTGCTCCGGGTCATAGGCCACATAGGACTTGTAGGACTTTGCCGTCACGTAGGTGCAGCCCGGCCAACGGTCCGCACCGCCCGCTTCGGTGTAGCCGCCCAGTTGCTGATCGACATAGGCTTGGGTTTCAGGATCCAGCGGGTAATAACCAAGACGGGTTGCATCAGTGCCGGTGTCGAACGGAGGGATCGGCGCGTCATCCGCGAGTTGCTCGATGGCCGCGTCAGCCGCAGCCTGATCAGCGCGCAAGGCTTGCAGTTTACGGATGTTGGTGTAGCTCATCGGCACCCAGAAGCGGATCTGTTCACCGCCGGCCGCGGCCAGTTCAGCCACCGCACCGAGGCTTGCCACCGAGCCCATCGCCCACGACGCGACCACCGGCATCTCGTCGAAATTCTCGCGCGCCCATTCAACGGCACCGAGCACTTCATCCTTCTGGTCTTCGAGGATGACGTTGGTGATGATCTTGTCACCTGACTCGATGGTGTTACGGATGTGCTTGTTGGAAAAAAAGCCTGCCACATCGTAGGTCATGACGCGATAACCACGGGCTGCCAGGGCGCGCCCGAACAACTGGCCGTACATCGTGACCCCGCCGGTGAAGCCGGAGTTGAAGATGACCGGTGGCAGTTTTTGCGCCGCAGCGTCGAGTTGTTCTGGCTGAAATACCGTGCCTTTGAGGCTCAGGGTTTCATCGCCGTACTTGACGGTGAAGTTGATGTCTTTTGTTGTAATGTTCGTCATTGCTGGTTATCTCGAAGTGGGAGCGTGGGCGTAGATCAACTTACCCATTGGCCAGATGCTCCTCGCAGAAGTTGGCCAACAGGAATTCGGGTTTCTTTGGAAACATGCAGTGCAACGGCATCGACAAAGTTGAAAGCCGTGCCCGGATTGAAAAGGTTGGAATACGGAACTCCCTTGTTGTCAGTTCCAACATGAGGTGCATCCGTTGCTTCCAGAAGAATCTTGTCCGCGCCGACTGCGCAAACAATTTGCGTCACGAAACGAGCGGTTTCCTCGGGGTGAACAGAGGTGCGATAACCAGGGCCCTTGAACCACACGTTGCCCCGTTCTCTGGCTTCGGTGAGCAGCGCGATGTAAGCCGGCTCAGTGATGTCACGCTCGCTGTGACAAGTGCCCAGGTGATCGATGATGACCCGCACATTGCGAGGGATCTGGCGCAATACACGCAGATTCGTCTCGGCTTCTTTCGCGTAAATGTGCAGATGCTGGCGCGGTAACAAGCGACCATAAAACGCCGACCACTGCCCATCGCTGAATTGCGTATCGGAAACCGTTTCCGGCCGTGCATCGTGCAGAACGATCCGGGCGCCAACCACCTGCGGGTGCGAGAGACGTTCTTGTGTGGCGTAAGCCGGTTCTGCCTTGATCGTCCCCACCAGTTTGACGTCCCCATAGCGCTGAGGGTTGGCCGCCTGGAGATGCTTGAGTTCGTCAAATGAAGCAAATACGTTTTCTGAATCCGGCAGAATACTTAAATGGACATTATTGAGGAGCGTCGGAGCAATTCCGGCATCGATCAATGTGTCCAGATAAGTCGTCAGCGGATGCGGTTCAGGTAATGCATAGGGCAGCGAACCGGCCACTCGGCGCAGGTCTTGCGATGTATAAAAATGAACGTGACTGTCTATTCTTTTGATCAACGGCAGCATGATTATTGTTTCCTGCTTTTGTGCGAAAACAATAATCGTCGTCAGCGCTTCGTCGCTCCCCCCAACTCGACGTGTAGTATCAAAATTTCGCCATGCGTGTTTTTTTGGCTAAGGCAGATCGGCGAACTCTTTAAACCACGTCAATCGATAAGGCAGCGGATTTTATGGTATTCAGGCTGTATCGCTCGTGGAAGACAGCGCGCCGATACTTCTTCCAAGGGCCCACGAACTTTCAGCAAACGGAGTCAACTACATGGACGTCATCAATCAGTTGCAGCCCGAAGAGTGTGCAGGCATGGAGGATATCCGACGCGAAATCGATGCCCTTGATCAGGTTGTTATCAAACTGTTGGGCAAGCGTTTTCACTACGTACTGGCGGCCTCGAAGTACAAGACCTCAGCGACTTCGGTGCGTGCTCCGGAGCGTTTCAAGGCCATGTTGGCGACACGACGCGAGTGGGCCGAGGCCGAGGGCCTGAGCCCGGATGCAATCGAGAAGATGTACAGTGACCTGGTGAACCACTTCATTGCAGAAGAGATGAAACACTGGGCGGCTCATCAATCCGACACCTGACTCTAGTGTCCGGATTGTCCGCCGTGGGTCGTTTTCTGCCTTTCGCGACCGGCAGAGCACAGCCAGAAGCGGACAATCAGGGCCGGTATATTTTATTTTTCGCTCCCTGAGGAACCGGGCGATCAATCGCATAGATGGCATAATCGCAAACTGTTTATAACAGGGGCGTATGAATGACCGTCGAAAGCTATGACCAACTCGCGATCTTCTCGGCCGTGGCCCAAGAGCGCAGTTTCACCCGCGCCGCCGCCCGGCTCGGCATGTCTCAACCGGCTTTGAGCCGGGCGATGCGTCAGTTGGAGGAGCGACTGGGGGTCAGGTTGCTTGCTCGCACCACGCGAAGCGTCTCCCCCACCGAAGCCGGCGAGCATTTGCTGCGGGTGATCGCCCCCCGGTTTGAAGAAATCGACAGTGAACTGGCGTTGCTCAGCGAGTTTCGCGACAAACCGGCCGGCAAATTGCGCATCACGGCAGGTGAGCATTCGGCGATCACGCTGTTGCATCCGGTGCTCGCGAAGCTGCTGCCCTATAATCCCGATCTCAATATCGAAATCATCGTCGACTATGGCCTGACCGACATCGTGGCGGAGGGTTTCGACGCTGGCGTACGGCTGGGTCAGCAAGTGGCCAAGGACATGATCGCCATGCGCATCGGCCCTGACATGCGCATGGCGGTGGTTGGCTCCCCAGCGTATTTCACCCGATACCCCAGGCCGCTCATCCCCAGTGATCTCACGGTGCACAACTGCATCACCCTGCGCATGCCGACTTACGGCGGCCTGTTTCTCTGGGAGTTCGAAAAGGACGGGCAAGAACTGAAAGTGCGGGTCGAAGGACAGTTGGTCTTCAACAACATCGCCATGCGCCTGGAAGCGGCCCTCCAGGGACTGGGACTGGCCTATATGCCGGAGGACCTGGTGCTGGAGCATGTCGCGCAGGGCCGGCTGATTCACGTACTCAAGGACTGGTGCGAACCCTTCTCTGGCTACCACCTCTATTATCCGAGCCGGCGCCAGAGTTCACCGGCCTTCACCTTGCTGCGTGAAGCCCTGCGCTATGAGGGCTGATTCGCCTGGACTCTCTCCAGCGCTTCGCCGGCACGCTTGGCCGAAGCAGCATCACCTTGCTCGGCCAGCAGCTGGATCAGTTGACGCAACTGTGAAACGGTCAAACCGACCCGCAGACTGGCAGCCATGTGTGAGCGAAGTTGTGCCTCCACGCCGGGTGTGACTGCCAGCGCTCCAACCGTCGCCAGCTCACGACTTTGCCAGTCCAGGTTGTCGCGCTCGAAGATGTCGCCGAACAGATGCGCCTGCAAGTACTGATTGATGACAGGAACGAAGTCGAACAACCGACCTTGGACAGGTGCACCGGCGATTCGCGTCTGATTGGCTTTGCCCGCCGCCATGAGTTCATCGCCGACGGGAATGCTCCGACCGGGCTCGCGACCCGGATCGTCCTGAACGCCGCGTTGCTTGCGTGTCTCGACCACCTTCATCAGCTCGCCGAGTGCATTGAGACTGCGTGGAAAACCGCTGTAGGCGTAGAGTTGCACCAGAACTTCCTTCGCCTCGCTGACCGTCAGACCTGCATCCAGTCCCTGATTCAACGCGGCATTGAGCCCGGACATGTTGCTCGTGGCCACGGCGGCAGCCATCACCGGGATGGCCTGTTGCTTGGCGGACAACGTCTCGGACACCGGTTGGGTCGCAGGCTCGGCTTTCGGTACTTGCGAATCTTGGGCGTTGTATTGCTCGTCGGTCACTTTCTCCAGCCATTGCACACTCTTACCATCCACCAAGCCAGTCACGGCCAGGTGCGTCATGGCGCTCGTCGGAGCGGCGCCATGCCAGTGCTTGACGCCTGGAGGGCAGACGATCACGTCGCCCGATCGGATTTGCTGCATCGGCTTGCCCCATTCCTGGACCAGTCCCACGCCGGAAGTCACCACCAATCGCTGCCCTGCGGGGTGGGTATGCCAGGCCGAGCGTGCGCCCGGTTCAAAGCTGACATAAGCGCCGGAAGCATTGATCTCGTCCGTGGCGGGAAACAAGGGAACGACGCGTACCCGCCCGGTGAAATAATCCGTAGGTCCCGCAACCGAAGCCTGACTGCCCGCCCGGCTGATCTGCTGCGCGATCCTGGACTCACTGGCATTCTCTGCACCGGCGGCGTCGGCAAAAGGGGCCGCGGCGCACACCGCGATGCCTATCAAGGTGTTCTTCATAAGGACGTATCCCTTCAAGTCAGAGCGTTCTGGCGTAAAACGCGGTCAACTCGCCCATGGCAACGTCCACATACGCAGGCACCCAGTAGGTGTCGATATGGGTCGCGCCATCGATGGTGAACAGTTTTTTGTCCTGGGTACCGGTGGCCTTGGCAAAGGCTTGTTGCGACATGTACAGGCTGTCGGCCTTGCTGCCCGCGATCATCAGCAACGGCTTGTCGATCAGCTCAAGCTGATCCGTGGCATCGAAGCTCATCAGGTCCATCAGGCTGCTCTGGGTGTAACGGAAAGTCGAGTTGGGATGAGCGTGGGTCTTGCCGTAGTACTCGAAGCCCTGTCGATACAGATCAAACGGCAGCCTGGCGATCTGCTCATCAGTCAGCTTGGCATCACCGACGTAGAGAACTTCCCCACCCGCCGCTTCCTGGGCACGGGCCGTCGACGCCTGCTGCAAGCGTTCCTGAATCGTCGACAGCTGCGAATCCTGGTAGCCATTACGGCGAACCAGTCCGGAGTTGAACATACTCAAGGTCGCAATCGACTGGAAGCGCTTGTCGGATTGCGCCGCCGCCAATGAATAGCCGCCACCGCCGCAGATACCGAGCAAGCCCAGACGCTTGCTGTCGACGCCGGGAAAGCCGGCGATGAAATCCGCCATGCCATGGATGTCTTCGATGCGATGCACCGGTTTGTCCACATTGCGCGGTTCACCACCACTGGCCCCTTGATACGCCGCATCCGCCGTGATCGTGATGTAGCCCTGATCCGCCAGCCGCTGGGCATACAGGCCCGCGACCTGCTCCTTCACCCCACCATTGGGGTGCGCCACGACGACGACCGGGTATTTTTTCGCCGCATCATAGTTCGCCGGGGTGTAAACGTTGGCGGCAATATCCAGGCCATCCAGTTTGTAGGTGACCGGATGGATGTTGACCTTACCCGGTTCGTTCCTGGTCAGGGCTCCACCGTAGGTTAACGTGAATGGATTCTGCTTGTAGTCCGCAGCCTCGGCTTCGACGCCCGACATCCCGATAATGGCAGCCATCAATGTAGCCTTCAGCGTGGTTCGCATCATAGGAATACTCCTGACATTTCAAGTTTGTGAGAGGGGTGGCCGATATCGCCAGGCTCTTGGTCAATCCAGATTTTTTTCAGCGAGAAACTGCGAAACCAGATCAGCGATCTCGACGTTATTCATGTCCGAAAAAGGAAAGTGGCTATTGCCCTTGATACCGATCTTTGGCAAGTGAACGAGCCTGACGTCACCGCCATGGCGATTCACCGTATCGCGCCACAGGCGCGCCATCTCGAGCCGCGCGCGCCAACTGTCCTGGGCCGGCAACCGAACCGGTTGGTCGGGGATGTTGTCGCCGTAGAAAATAACGACGGGGATTTGGGTCAGCGCTTTGAACTGTTCCGCCGATACGGCCTGACCCGTAAGCGTGTCGAACGCGCTGGGAATCGGTGCGGGCACCTCCCCCTCTGGAAACACGAAGCTGCTGCCCGGTTCGAACGCCACGATGGCCCGCACATTCGGGCATTTGATCGCCGTCAGCCAACCGGGGCCGCCACCCTGAGAATGTGTGAACAAGATGGCCGGTCCGGTCTTTTCCAACAGAGCGCAAACGCCATTAGATACGACCTCTATGTCGTAAGGCCCGGTATTGGGCGTCATCGACCGAAAGAACTGCTCCAGTGCCGCCTGCCCACGAGGAAACTGGCTGCCCTTGAAGCTTTCGGGCCACAGGCCGATGCGGAATTGGTTGAACCACAGCTGCTCGTCCGGCACAGGTTTGATTGTCGTTTCAACCAGGCTGCGTCCCGCATCGCCACGGCGCGGCTGGTCGATCAGGTATGTGGAGAATCCTCGCCGCAGGAAAATGTTCTGGAACCCTTCACGGCCGTCGGCCGTTGTCTCCCAGGACTTCGCGGACTGTCCCGCGCCATGCAGCATGAGAATCGGCAGCGGACGAGCGTCGATGGGTACCTGATAAAACGCATACACATGGTCGCCGTGATAGGTCTGGCCATCGGGCATCATCGGTTTGTAGGGGTCGAAGGTTCCCCGTTGGGTGATCAATCCACCGCCGGCAACGAGGCTGCCCTGATCCTTGACGACCAGTGGGGCGTGATCGTCAGCGCTGACAAACGCACTGGCGCCTAGTGCGAAACAAAGACTGCCGGCCTTTGCAGCGGCGGGCATGTTTTGGCGGATGAAGCTTTGAATCATGGCTTGCTCTCGATTTGATTTCGCCGAGAAGCAAATTACCTTTCAACGATTAATCGATAAACCGCGCCAATCACATAGCACTAATACCAAATTCACATAAGTTCGATGAGTAAAACGAAAAGATTGCCACTTGCAGAAATGGCAGCGTTGAGTCCACTGATGCCCTTCGCTACAGGCAGAAATCGGCCGATTCTGTTGAAAAAGTCGATCCGCCCAAACTGCCCGCATATTGACCGGTGAAATCGCATTTTTTGCACGCTGCTACGTGAAATCTGAGCCCGGAAGCCTCTGCGAAGATTCAGGATTTCAATCTCAGACGCTTACTTTTCTGCCATCGAAATCAAGGCCGACTTTTTCAACAGAATCGGCCAAAAGCAGCCGCTTAAAAACTGCTTAAGCATGGCAATTACTTGGGAAACAATAGCGTATACGCCACCCGAAACCCCCAGCCCTCAGCGCCATTTTCTGGGCTGTCGACCCAATAGCGCGGCCCCATTTGCAGACTCATGGGTTGGTGACCCACCTTGAACAACTGGGTTACGAATAGGTTGATCGGTACCGACCATTCCTTGGTCTGCCAGTCGTAGGTGGACTCGGTATTGATACCGAAGGTGGTGTAGGTATGGGTGGTGTAGCTGAAGAAGGGTTGCAGGAAAGTCTGGTTAACCTTGTCCTTGTCATCCGGTGGGCTGTTTTCCAGCGACCAGATATGATTTGCCAGAATGCCACGGGTCCAGCCATTGCTTTGCTTGAGGGCCACCACCGTCGGCCCCAGCCCCCATTGATCATTGCTTAAAAGGTCGTTGCTGCCGGTGGGCACCAATATGGCCGGGCCCGCTCCCCAGATCCAACCGCTTTCAGTCGGCCGTTTGGGTGAAAAAAAGAAACTCTGCGTGGTATCGCCCGTGCCCGATTTGTCTGCAAGGCCGTTAGGGGCCAGGCCGTGCTGATCGATAATTGGCAAGATTGTACGGGAAATCAGGTTCCAGTCTTCATTAAGCGAAAATGGCAGCACCGGCTGAATATTGGTGACGGTCTGTATGCCGTTATTAGTGGGGCCGAGCTTCTGGTTCCAGTTGTATTGAATCGGCAGACTGTACAGCGCAGCAACCGGGTTCAAGGATTGTTTGGCCAGTTCTGCCTGACTATCAGCGGCAAGACCAATTTCGGGCCAGACCACCGCCAGAGTAATAAAAGGAACTAACTGAAAACCTTTGTTCATTGTCAGTTCCTCTCTCGGAAATTGAGGTTCGGAGTACCGCGCTGCGGTTACGGGGCTGAAGGTGAACGAGGTGCAATTGATCTTAGATCAAATTACTGAACTATGTTCGACAGTGCTCTTAGATCAATACATAAAGTTAACTATTCAAAAAGCTTATATTTGCTACCCGTTATCTAAGGGGCAGAGGACTAAGCTAAATGCTTGCAGACTTCGCTTATCCTCCAAGAGGATTCCCCATGGACCATGGCAAGAAGCAATTCACGATCAATGCCTGCGTGATCGGTGTCGCCCTCGCGATGCTGGCGGGAATCTCACAAGCCCAGCAGTACCCAATCCCCACGACCGTCGCCGAAGTCCCCGGCCCTACTTCGGGCAATACGATGACCAAGGACTATGTCCAGATGATTGGCCGAATGGCCTACTTCTGGGGCTGGCCGCTGGTCGCCAACGCCAACCGTGCCGTGGCCTTCTCCAAGGTTCCCCAACCTGGGTTGGTCGGTGGCGTCGTGCCGATCGCCTATGGTGGGATCGCCATGCTGACCGACTACGTCACTGCGGACCAGCGCGTCATTGCCTGTTCGAACCAAGACGTCGTATACGGCCCCGGTTTCCTGCCACTGGACAAGGAACCGTTTGTCTTCCAGGTGCCGGACTTCGGCAAACGCTTCTGGGTCTATGCACTGTATGACGCACGCACCGACGAGTTTTCCGAGATCGGCCAAGCCTATGGCACCAAACCGGGCTTCTACCTGGTTGTCGGCCCAGGCTGGAAAGGCGAAGCGCCGGCAGGCATCACCGCGGTAGTGCGATCGTCCACGGCGCTGGCGTTTGCCATACCGCGCATCTTCATGGACGACACGGCTGAGGATCGTAAGGCCATCCAACCCGTGCTGAGCCAGATCAACTTCTACCCTCTGTCGAAGTTCGACGGGAAGATGAAGACCACGGACTGGAGCAAACTCCCCCACTACCCCGCGCCGAAGTCCACCGGCCCCGGTGAGACCAAGTGGGTGAACCCGGAAACCTACTTCAATGAATTGCCATCGGTGATGAAGCAGGTGCCGCCGTTACCAGGCGAGGAGTCGCTCTACAGGTGGATCACCAGCGTACTGGAGGCCGCCGAGAAGGACCCGGCACTCATGCAGACGCTCAAGGAGACCGCCGTTGCTGCGGACAATGAAATGCTGCCGGCATTGCACCAGTGGCGCCACAACGGCCGCGCAGCCGGCAACGGCTGGAACTCGCCGGTGAACAATGCACAGTGGGGCACCGACTACCTCAACCGCACTGCCATCGCCACGTCGAACATCTACGAGAACCGCCCGGAGGAGACGAAGTACCTCTACACAGATAACGACCTCCAGGGCCAGCAACTCAATGGACAGAACAGCTATGCGATTACTTTTCCCAAGGGACAAACGCCACCGGTCAAAGGGTTCTGGTCGGTGACCTTGTATAACGCCGAGCACTTCTATCAAGACAACCCGCTCAAGCGGTATTCACTGGGAACCAAGAACAAGAACCTGAAGCTCAACGCAGACGGTTCACTGACGCTGTATGCCGGCGCCAAATCGCCAGGCGGCGACAAGGAAAACAACTGGCTACCCGCTCCTGTTGGAACGTTCTCGCTGTATCTCCGCGCCTACTGGCCGGAGCAAGCAATCCTCGACGGCACGTGGCAGCCACCGAAGATCGAGAAAATGAAATGAACCAACCAATCCGAGTAAAGGTGTGGCCATGAAAACTGCAACCAAATGCCCCTTCATCGCCGCCGCACTGGTTGTCGCGCTGGCATTCGCCGCCGGTGCGCAGGCACAGGAAGCCATGTCACCACTCGTGAAACAAATGTACAACGGCGGCTGGCCGGACAAGACAGCCGTCGAGCAATTGAACAAGGATCGCCTCTACTATGACGCCATCCAGGCGTACAGGCTGACCCTGCCTGCCCTGAACACCATCGGCATGCGCGACGGCTCCGAGGCTAAGTTTGGCAATGGCTACAATGTGCTGCCGATCTGGAAGGACCGGATGAACGCCAAGACTTTGGTGCCCACACCAAACTGCGACGTGATCTATTCGATGAGTTACCTCGATCTCAAGGAGACCGGGCCGCTCGTCGTTCATGCTCCCCCGCACGTCATTGGCATGTTCACTGACTTCCTCCAGCGCACGATCACCGATGTTGGAGCGCTCGGACCGGATCGCAACCGCGGTGGGCTCTATTTGCTGCTACCACCGGATTACCAGGGGCATGTCCCGGCGGGCTACTTCGTCTTCAAATCCTCAACCTACAACGTCTTCCTCTTCTTCCGCACCGTAATGAAGCCGGGCGCAAACGGTCCTGATCCCACGGAGGCAGTGGCGGATGCCGAGACGACACGCGTCTACCCGTTGAACCTCGTTGAGAAAGAGCGCAAGCCCATGAAGTTTCCCAACGGCTCCAACGTCCCCGTGAACATGATGTATCCCACTGATTTCTCCTATTGGGAGAAACTCAAGGCGTTCGTGGACTATGAACCGGTAGAGGCGATTGCGCCTGAAGTACGCGGCATCCTCGCGTCGGTCGGAATCATCAAGGGCGTGCCCTTCAACCCGGATGTCGCCACGAAGGAGGCGCTGAGCAAGGCCGTAGAGACCGCCCCGAAAATGATTTACGCATGGCGTCTCGCTGGCCGGGCCGACGGCAGGGACCGCTACTATACCGACCGACAGTACATCTCCGCATGGGCCGGCACAGACGCCGATTGGTTCCAGGCCAGCTACCTGGACATCAACCAGCGCGCATCGTTCTTCCAGGTTGCCTACTCCTCTGCGCCGGCGATGGTGATGGACACGATCAACGCAGGCTCGAAATATCCCAGCACGATGCGGGATAAGGACGGTGACCTGCTCGATGGCAGCAAGTCCTACAAACTGCATCTTCCGGCGGGCATACCGGCGAAAGCTTTCTGGGCAATAACCATCTATAACCCGGCCGACGGCACGATGCCGGAAACCAGCCAAGCGTTCCCGTCGCGCAACCAGATGGACAAGGTGCCGCCGAACGCGGACGGCTCGATTGACCTCTATTTCAGCCCGAACAAGATAGAAGGCGTGGACGAGAAGAACTGGATTCAGACGCTGGACAGTCGCGCCTTCCTTGTCACCATCCGCCTCTACGGGACCGGCACCGGATTCTACGACCAGACGTGGAAGCCGGATGACGTAGTAAAGCTGAAGTGATTAACGGGGGGAATGATTCGCATAAGCGGACACCATCACTCTAAGGATTGGTATCGGGAAGGTGTTCTGCAGGGACGGTTACGCAGTACGAAGGGCTGCTTTGGGTCGTTCTCTGCCGATCATGGTTACAAAGCGTGCTGGTCAAATCCGATGCAATCGGTGGTCAGAACGAATGCAAATGACTGGTCAGGTCGAATGCAAGCGGGTGGTCAAGTGGAGTGCAATTTCGCAGTCATCTGGCATGGTCGCTTCTCCAGTTCTTGTAGAAATCGTGGCAGCGACCAAAAAAATGGCCCGCATGCGGGCGGGCCAAATGGGAATTCTTCAAAGGAACAGGGTTAATCTGCGCTCCACCATGTGAGCGATTGGTGAAAAGCATGTCGCAGAAACGAAAAAGCCCGGCACATTAGCCGGGCTCTCTGTAGATGGGCCAAATCCCTTTGGCTGACTGCATTGTGCTTGGAAGGTGTGACGAAGGCATGACAGGGGCAGATACGAGAAGCCCGGCTCTGGACCGGGCATTTGAGTTACATCGGTACGACCGCCAAGCCGCTACAACATCTCGCCGTCATACCACGCGCCTACTCCGCCTTCCCCCGCACACTTCTTCTCGCCTTCATAACCCGCCAGCTAGTTTGTGCCGTTCAATGGAGAACCCTGCGACTCTCTCCAATCCTGATCCGATCAAGCGCCCGGTTTAATGCGTCCAAGGCATCGAGGAGAGCTTTCGCCTCGGCTTCCCGGCCATCCCCCCATAGGCGTTCAGCCATTTTGTTCAGGGCTTGGATAGAACGCTCAATTTCAGCAGCAGTCACTGCTGCTTTACTGTCCGTCAGCTTCTTCTTCATTGAGTAACCGTTTACAGGGCATTGCTTGTATTTCAAATCTAGCGCGAATACGCTCGCCAGACGCATGGCTATTCAGCCTTCCGGACAATCCTTCCCGCCTTCACCTCATCTGTGTAAGCAGTCAGCCGATCAGCTTGCTCATGCAGCTTTTCGATCGTCTCCATTGCCTCCAGAAGCTCTGTATCCCCGCGCTGTTTTGCAAGCCTGAACATTTCCAGGGCAGCTTCTTCGAGGGAATATGCAGCGGCTTTCAAGTCGCGGCGTAACTCTTGATTGGGTTTGTTAAGTGCCATGACAACCTCCTGCCAATCCCTTCCGCGATCATTGGCAGTGGTCTGCCTTCGCCGGCCGGACTACCTGACCTGCACCGATTTCTTTAATCCAGCCATCTAACCGATTCTCACCTTGCTGGAAGATTGTGATCATCCTTCGAAGCGCCTCAGCGTCTGGTCCATTACCTGCGTGGCTTAGCCGCTCGGCAATCCGAACTAACTCCACGGCCGACCACTTCAGATCAGAGGCGACACCCTGCAGATCGCGCTTCAGGTCCTGCACTGGTTTGTTGAGCCCCATCATCACCCCTTACAAGTCCCCATAACACTAATCCGATATTCAGCTGCGAAATTGCATCGGATTTGACCAGCACGCTTTGTAACCATGATCGGCAGAGAACGGCCAAAAGCAGCCGGTTACGATCGGCTGCAAACGGCCAGCAACTCGCTATTTGACCATGACAGAGTTCAACTACGCGTTGACGACCTCCGACCGAGAACATTAGAAACCTCAAATAAAACCAGCACCCAAAGCACCATAGAGATCAAAAAATACCCAACGCTCGCCCCGATTATCAACAATCTACTTTCCCACATTGCCTTAAACACATGATATGAGAAGTGCAAATCACTATTTGGCAGCGCTTGAAAAATTGGCAATAACAAGAATACTAATATGAACCCAACAGTCAGAACTCTTGATAAATAGCTTTTTCTCTCAACAGCCTGAAAAGCATGCATATGAAGACGAGTCAACGACGTCACAATGGCAGCAACCCAAGACAGAATAACCGCCAAATAAAAACTAACCATTACTACCAATCTATAACTTGATCCTTCACTAAAATTTCCCATATCCTTGTATCCAACCAAGATCATCTGCTGGACCAGCAACCACCCTCCTCCCTCAGCTGTATCGGGTACAATGGCGCTGACTGCTACCAGTAAAAGGATAAGCAACACAATCACCAGCTTCGTCTGCCCTATACTGAAAACTGGAAAAAAAATACTTGCCCTGCTGCGCCCATAGCCGTCATCGGACATAACCTAACCTCAGTTGGTACCTGTGTGTTGTGATCGAGATATCAGGTGCTAATGCGAGCGTAGACAAGAAGATTCCGGCAAGTTAAAAACGCTTAGATCAAAATGCTATCACTCATGTCGGGACGAAGAACTGTTGCTGGCAAAATTGTAAGGGTCATGAGTTGCACCATTGGGTGAATCGAGAGTTCGCATCGCAAATAAGCGAGCAACCTTGCAAGAGAGACTCTACGAATGACCGCTTCGGGTCGATTCTGTTGAAAAAGTAGCTCCCCTGTCTGGCCTGCGGCAAAATCTCTGCATTGGCCAGCAGGGAAGCACGCAGCATGATGGGACAGTTATCGAGTGGGCAGGAGCGGCTGTTTTACTCGTTCAA
>NZ_JAHBDJ010000051.1:0-28499 GCF_019956375.1 Pseudomonas sp. GL-R-19
CTGCCGCAGGCTGCGATCTTTTGATCCTGTTTTTCAAGATCAAGATCAAAAGATCGCAGCCTGCGGCAGCTCCTACAGGGTATTGCGGTGTTTCTGAAAGTGGGGGCGAGTAAATCCGCCCCCTCATTGGTTTAAGCGTAGCTTTCGATCGACGGGCAGGCGCAGACCAGGTTGCGGTCGCCAAACACGTTGTCGACACGACCGACCGGCGGCCAGTACTTGCCTTCGATCAGCGACGCAACCGGGTACACCGCTTGCTCGCGGCTGTACGGGTGCGACCACTCGCCGACCAGCTCCTTGGCGGTGTGCGGCGCGTTTTTCAGCGGGTTGTCGTCCTTGTCCAGGGTGCCGTTTTCCACCGCGCGGATTTCTTCGCGGATGCGGATCATGGCGTCGCAGAAGCGGTCCAGTTCTTCCTTTGACTCGCTTTCGGTCGGCTCGATCATCAGTGTGCCGGCCACCGGGAACGACATGGTCGGCGCGTGGAAGCCGAAGTCGATCAGGCGCTTGGCGACGTCATCGACGCTGATGCCGCTGCTGTCTTTCAGTGGGCGCAGATCAAGGATGCACTCGTGCGCCACCAGGCCGTTGCTGCCGGTGTACAGCACTGGATAGTGCTCTTCGAGGCGACGGGAGATGTAGTTGGCATTGAGGATCGCCAGTTGCGATGCGCGCTTGAGGCCCGCCCCACCCATCATGCGAATGTACATCCAGGTGATCGGCAGAATGCTCGCGCTGCCGAACGGTGCCGCGCAAACGGCGCCTTCCTTGCGCTCCATCTGTGCGTGGCCCGGCAGGAATGGCGCCAGGTGTGATTTCACGCCGATCGGGCCGACGCCCGGGCCGCCACCGCCGTGGGGGATGCAGAAGGTCTTGTGCAGGTTCAGGTGCGACACGTCGCCGCCGAACTTGCCCGGCGCGCAGAGGCCGACCATGGCGTTCATGTTGGCGCCGTCGATGTACACCTGGCCGCCGTTGTCATGAACGATGCCGCAGATTTCGCGGATGCCTTCTTCGAACACACCGTGGGTGGACGGGTAGGTGATCATCAGCGCGGCGAGGTGTTCGCGGTGCTCGATGGCCTTGGCGCGCAGATCTTCGATATCGACGTTGCCACGGGCATCGCACGCGGTCACGACCACGCGCATGCCGGCCATGTTGGCGGTGGCCGGGTTGGTGCCGTGGGCCGACGACGGGATCAGGCAGATGTCGCGACGGTCTTCGCCACGGCTCTGGTGGTAGGCACGGATCGCCAAGAGACCTGCGTACTCACCCTGGGAACCGGCGTTCGGTTGCAGCGAAACCGAGTCATAACCGGTGGCCGCGCAAAGCATGGCTTCCAGCTCGTCGGTCAATTGCTGGTAGCCGGCGCTTTGCTCGGCCGGGGCGAACGGGTGCAGGGCGCCGAACTCGGCCCAGGTCACCGGGATCATTTCGCTGGCGGCGTTGAGTTTCATGGTGCACGAACCCAGCGGGATCATGGTGCGGTCCAGCGCCAGGTCCTTGTCCGCCAGTTTGCGCAGGTAGCGCATCAGCTCGGTTTCCGAGTGATAGCGGTTGAACACCGGGTGGCTGAGGATCGGCGACTGACGCACCAGCGCGGCCGGGATGGTGCTGACGACCGACGCGGCGAGGGCGGCGAAGTCCGGCAGGGCCTTGCCGTCGGACAGCAGGCTCCACAGGGTTTCAACGTCGGCCTGAGTGGTGGTTTCGTCCAGGGACAGGCCCAGGCGCTCGCCATCGACCACGCGCAGGTTGATGCGCTGGGCGTGTGCCTTGTCGTGCAGGGTCGCGGTTTGAGCGCCGGTCTTCACGGTCAGGGTGTCGAAGAAGCTCGTTTGCTCGACGTTCAGACCCAATGCGCTCAAGCCTTTGGCCAGGATTGCAGTCAGGTGATGGATGCGATTGGCGATCTGCGTCAGGCCTTTTGGACCGTGGTACACGGCATACATGCTGGCGATGTTGGCCAGCAGTACTTGCGCGGTGCAGATGTTGCTGGTGGCTTTCTCGCGACGGATGTGTTGTTCGCGGGTCTGCATGGCCAAGCGCAGGGCCGGGTTGCCGAAGCGGTCTACGGAAACACCGACCAGACGGCCCGGCATGTCACGCTTGAACGCGTCCTTGGTGGAGAAGTACGCCGCGTGCGGGCCACCGAAGCCCAACGGCACGCCGAAGCGTTGTGCACTGCCGATGGCTACGTCGGCGCCGAATTCGCCCGGCGCGGTCAGCAAGGTCAGGGCCAGCAGGTCGGCAGCCACGGCGACGAGGGCGTTGGCGGCGTGGAAGCGTTCGGTCAGCTCGCGGTAATCGAATACGTCACCGTTGCTTGCCGGGTATTGCAGCAGCGCGCCGAAGAACGGCGTCACGTCAGTCAGCTCGCGTTCGTCGCCAACCACCACGTCGATGCCCAAAGGCTCGGCACGGGTGCGCAGCACGTCGAGGGTCTGCGGGTGGCAATGCACGGAGGCGAAGAAGGCGTGGCTGCCCTTGTTCTTGCTCAGGCGTTTGCAGAAGGTCATGGCTTCGGCAGCGGCGGTGGCTTCGTCGAGCAGGGAGGCGTTGGCGATCGGCAGGCCGGTGAGGTCGCTGATCAGGGTCTGGAAGTTCAGCAGCGCTTCGAGACGGCCCTGGGAGATTTCTGGCTGGTACGGGGTGTAGGCGGTGTACCAGGCCGGATTTTCCAGCAGGTTGCGCAGGATCGGCGACGGCGTGTGGGTGCCGTAGTAGCCCTGGCCGATGTAGGTTTTGAATAGCTGGTTTTTAGTCGCGATGGACTTGATCAAGGCCAGGGCGTCGGCTTCGCTCAGACCGTCTTCCAGACCGAGGACGCTGGTGCCCTTGATGCTGTCGGGAATCACGCTGGCGCTCAGGGCTTCCAGGGAGTCGAAACCGAGGCTGTTGAGCATGGCTTGCTCGTCACCGGCGCGCGGGCCGATGTGACGGGCGATGAATTCGTTGGCGGTGGTCAGATTGATCTGGGTCATGTCAGCGCTCCTCAGGCTTCGGCTTGGGCTTTGATCAGGCGGTCGTAGGCGTCCTGATCCAGCAGTTGGGCGACAGCCGAGGCGTCGCTTGGCTGGAAGCGGAAGAACCAGCCTTCGCCCAGAGGATCTTCGTTGACCAGTTCAGGGCTGCTGTCCAGCGCCGGGTTCACTTCCAGCACTTCACCGTCCAGCGGCATGTACACGCCGCTGGCAGCCTTTACCGATTCCACGGTGGCGGCTTCGGCGCCTTTGTCGTAGGACTGCAGCTCAGGCAGTTGAACGAAAACCACGTCGCCCAGGGCGTTCTGTGCGAAAGCGGTGATGCCGACCGTGACGCTGCCGTCAGCTTCGGTGCGCAGCCATTCGTGATCTTCAGTAAAACGCAACTCGCTCATGGAAACTCCTAAGGGGCCAGACTCGTCTGGTGGACGCGATTGAATGCTTGGGCGATGCCCGGGTTATGAGGAGTACATAGCAAGAACGCGGCCAACGTTGCTTTTATTGTTATTGATCAATGATTTAGGTTGTTTCGACAAGCGCTGAAATTCACACGTTGTAGCGAAATCGATACGGCGTATGTCAAGGATAAAAGCCGAGGTGGATCAAAGCCTTGTGCAGCCGTGATCGGAGCGGGGTGTAGCGATATCGTTCCGCTGTAGCGCTTTCAGTACAGATGGAGGTCGTTTTTAAACAGGTAAAGAAGTTTTCGAATTGACAACCCGTTCCGTAGGAGCTGCCGCAGGCTGCGATCTTGTCGCAGGCACCATAAGATCAAAGTCAAAAGATCGCAGCCTGCGGCAGCTCCTACATAGGTTGGTGTACATAGCCCGCCATCTGTGGACTCAAGGCTTCAAGCCTTGCCCGGAATCCCATACTTGCGCAACCGATGGGCAATCGCGGTGTGGGAGGTTTGCAGGCGGGTCGCCAGTTGCCGGGTCGAGGGATAGCTGACGTAGAGTTTTTCCAGCAGGGTTTTCTCGAATTCGTCCATGGCCTGTTCCAGGCTGTCGACGTCATGGTCGCCCTGGCGGGCCACCGAGGTGCCGGCGATATCGAGGTCGCCGATGTCCACCAGGCTGCTTTCGCAGATCGCCGCGGCACGGAAGATCACGTTCTGCAATTGCCGCACGTTGCCCGGCCAGCGGTTGCCCAGCAGTGCCGGGTAAGTGCCCGGTGCCAGGCGACAGACCGGTCGCTGGATCTGTGCACAGGCCTGCTGCATAAAGTAGCGGGCCAGCAGCAGGATGTCCTGGCCACGCTCGCGCAGGGGTGGCACTTCAACATTGAGGACGTTGAGGCGATAGAACAGGTCTTCGCGGAACAAACCTTCGCCGACCATTTTTTCCAGGTCGCGGTGGGTCGCGCTGAGGATCCGTACGTTGACCTTGACCTCACGGTCACCGCCGACCCGGCGAAAACTGCCGTCGTTGAGGAAACGCAGCAATTTGGCCTGCAAATACGGCGACATCTCGCCGATTTCATCGAGAAACACCGTGCCCTGGTTGGCCAGTTCCATCAGTCCTGGCTTACCGCCCCGCTGCGCGCCGGTGAAGGCGCCGGGGGCGTAGCCGAACAGCTCGCTTTCGGCGAGGTTCTCCGGCAATGCCGCGCAGTTCAGCGCCAGAAACGGTGAACTGTACCGGGCGCTGATGGCGTGGCAGGCCCGGGCCACCAGTTCCTTGCCGGTGCCGGTTTCGCCCTGGATCAACAGCGGTGCATCGAGGGCCGCAACCCGCTGGGCGCGTGCCTTGAGGGTGCGGATCACCGGGGACTCGCCGAGCAGTGCGTCGAAACCTTCGGCGTGGTCATGGTGCAGCGCGGAAAGGCGTTCGCCGATGCGGTTCGGTTGATACAGGGTCAGCAGGGCGCCGGCGTCGGTGATCGGAGTGGCGTCGAGCAACAGGGTCTGGCCGTTGACGGTGATTTCCCGCAGCGGCAGGCGAAAGCCCTGTTCAAGCAGGGCGTCGAGCAAGGCCGGGTCGGAAAACAGCTCGCCCACGCTTTCACCGTTCGGTTCGCGGCCGTACAGGGCGATCAGGGCCGGGTTGGCCAGCAGCACCTTGCCGTCGCTGTCCAGTGCCAGCACCGGGTCGGTCATGGCGGCCAGCAAGGCGTCGAGCTGCAAGTGCCGGCGCTGGCCGGGCAGGATGTCGACCACCGTCACCGCTTGCACGCCACGCACGCTGAACAGGGCATCGCGCAGCTCCTCGAGCACTTGCGGGCTCAGGGTCGGGGCGTCGATATAAACATTGGGCGGGACCATTTCCACCGCATCCAGGTTCAGATTGCGCCCACCGAGAAGGGCCAGGACTTCCTGGGTGATACCGACGCGGTCGATGAAGCTGACGTGGATACGCATGGGGCGGTCTTGGGTTCTGCAGTGCGAAGGGTGGCAAGTATGCCTTGGGGCGGGCTAATGGTGAAATGTGCCGCCGATATTCAGGGCGACATTGATCTTTGTAGGAGTGAGCCTGCTCGCGAAAGCGAGGTATCAGTCACAAAGATATTGGCTGACACTCCGCCTTCGCGAGCAGGCTCGCTCCTACAGGGAGACTAGGTTATTCGAAGTGTTCGGGGTTTACCGGGTCGCCTGATTTCATATTCAACTGCTGCCGGATGTCTTCAAACATCAAATCGTAATGTTTGTGGACCGATCCGATCTGGCTGTGCGTCTTCGGAATCCCGTACTTCTCGGCGATTTTCGTCACGTTGCTGGCGAAGTTGTAGGCCTCCTCCTTGGGCAGGAAGAAGGGCTCTGACATCTCCTTGCCCTGAATGCTGCCATGCATAGTGAACTGGATGCCTTTTTCCCCTTTGGCATTCTTGCTGACTTCATAGTCGAGGTGCACGTTGTAGCTGACATCATCCGGGGTCAGCGCATGTCGTTCGATGTGCAAGTGACCTGGCTCAAACTGTGCCATAGACGTCTCTCCTTACAAGTAGGTAATGCCTGGTGTTGCCGTACTGATGCGTGTACCGGCGGTGCCCTGGACAATTGCTTCGATGTCCGCGAGCGAACCGATCACTGCGACTTTTCCAGTATGGCGCGCGAATTCGCAGGCTGCCTGCACCTTCGGTCCCATGGAACCGGCGGCGAAGCCGAGTTTTTCCATTTCGTCGGGGTGGGCCTGGGCGATGGCTTTTTGCGTGGGTTTGCCAAAGTCGATGAACGCGGCGTTGACGTCGGTGGCGATCACCAGCAGATCGGCTTCAAGCTGTTCGGCCAGCAGTGACGAGCACAGGTCTTTGTCGATGACCGCTTCGACGCCTTCGAGTTTGCCGGGCGAGGTATACATGGTCGGAATGCCGCCGCCACCGGCGCAGATCACGATGCTGCTTTTTTCCAGCAGCCATTTGATCGGACGGATTTCGAAGATGCGTTTCGGTTTCGGGCTGGCGACCACGCGGCGGTATTTGTCGCCGTCCGGGGCAATGGCCCAGCCTTTTTCGGCGGCCAGTGCTTCAGCCTCATCCTTGGTATAGACCGGGCCGATGGGTTTGCTCGGGTTCTTGAAGGCCGGGTCATTGGCATCGACTTCGACCTGGGTCAGCAGGGTCGCAAAGGGCACTTCGAAGTCCAGCAGGTTGCCCAGTTCCTGTTCGATGATGTAGCCGATCATGCCTTCGGTCTCGGCACCGAGCACGTCCAGCGGATAGGGTGAAACCGAGGTGTAGGCCGCTGCCTGCAATGACAGCAGGCCGACTTGCGGGCCATTGCCGTGGGCGATGACCAGTTGGTTGCCGGGATGGATCCTGGCGATCTGTTCGGTGGCGATCCGGATGTTGGCGCGCTGGTTGTCAGCGGTCATCGGTTCACCCCGGCGGAGCAGGGCATTACCGCCCAGAGCAACGACGATACGCATGGTGCAGTCCTTCTAAACAGAGGAAAGGCAAACGACTCGGTCAATTGTAGGAGTGAGCCTGCTCGCGATTGCGCAGCATCAGTCGACATTAATATTGAATGTCAGACCGCTATCGCGAGCAGGCTCGCTCCTACATTGACCGGTGCCGGTCTTATAGGTCAGCCAACGTCGACACCAGAATCGCCTTGATGGTGTGCATGCGGTTTTCCGCTTGCTCGAAGGCGATGCAGGCCGGCGACTCGAACACGTCATCGGTCACTTCGATGCCGTTGCTCAGGTGCGGGTACTGTTCGGCAATCTGCTTGCCGATCTTGGTGTCGCAGTTGTGGAACGCCGGCAGGCAGTGCATGAACTTGGTGCGCGGGTTGCCGGTGGCTTTCATCAGTTCGGCGTTGACCTGATACGGCAGCAATTGCTGGATGCGCTCGGCCCAGGCTTCGACCGGTTCGCCCATCGACACCCAGACGTCGGTGTGGATGAAGTCCACGCCCTTGACCGCCGCTTTCGGGTCTTCGGTGAGGGTGATGCGCGCGCCGCTTTCTTCTGCGTATTGCTTGCAGCGAGCCACCAGGTCGTCCGCTGGCCACAGGGCTTTCGGCGCGCAGATGCGCACGTCCATGCCGAGTTTGGCGCCGATCAGCAGCAGCGAGTTGCCCATGTTGTTACGCGCATCGCCGAGGTAGGCGTAGCTGATTTCGTGGATCGGCTTGTCGGCGTGCTCACGCATGGTCAGCACGTCGGCGATCATTTGCGTTGGGTGGTATTCGTCGGTCAGGCCGTTGAACACCGGCACACCGGCGAACTTGGCCAGTTCCTCGACGATTTCCTGCTTGAAGCCACGGTATTCGATGGCATCGTACATGCGCCCGAGCACACGGGCGGTGTCCTTCATGCTTTCCTTGTGGCCGATCTGCGAGGAGTTCGGGTCGATGTAGGTAACGTTGGCGCCCTGGTCATAGGCTGCAACTTCGAACGCACAGCGGGTGCGGGTCGAGGTCTTTTCGAAGATCAGCGCGATGTTGTTGCCCTTGAGATGCTGCTGTTCGGTGCCGGTGTACTTGGCACGCTTGAGGTCGCGGGACAGGTCGAGCAGGTAGCGCAATTCGCGAGGGGTGTGGTGTTCCAGGCTCAGCAGATTGCGGTTATGGATATTGAACGCCATTTTGGATCTCCTAAGGTGAACAGGTTAGTAGTCAATCGGATCGCGGATGATCGGGCAGGTCATGCAATGACCGCCGCCCCGGCCGCGACCGAGTTCGCCGGCGCTGATGGTGATGACTTCCACCCCGGCCTTGCGCAGCAGGGTGTTGGTGTAAGTATTGCGGTCGTAGCCGATGACCACGCCTGGCTCCACGGCCACCACGTTATTGCCGTCGTCCCATTGCTCACGTTCGGCGGCGAAGCTGTTGCCGCCGGTTTCCACCACGCGCAACGCTTTGAGGTTGAGGGCCTGAGCCACGGTGTCGAGGAAGTTGGTTTCTTCGCGGCGGATGTCGATGCCGCCCGCCTTGCTTTCATCGGGGCGCAGGGTGAAGGCGACAATCTGGTTCACCACTTCCGGGAAGATCGTGACGAGGTCGCGATCGCAGAAGCTGAACACGGTGTCCAGGTGCATCGCCGCGCGGGATTTCGGCAGGCCGGCGACGATGACTTTCTCGACGGCCTTGTTTTTGAACAGGTTCACCGCCAGTTGCGCAATGGCTTGCCGCGACGAGCGTTCGCCCATGCCGATCAACACCACGCCGTTGCCGATCGGCATCACATCACCGCCCTCAAGGGTGGAGTTGCCATGGTCCTTGTCCGGGTCGCCGTACCAGATCTGGAAGTCGGCGTTGGTGAACTCGGGGTGGAATTTGTAGATGGCGGTGGTCAGCAGGGTTTCCTGACGGCGCGCCGGCCAGTACATCGGGTTGAGGGTGACGCCACCGTAGATCCAGCAGGTGGTATCGCGGGTGAACTGGGTGTTGGGCAGCGGCGGCAGGATGAAGCTGGAGTTGCCGAGGAAGTCGCGGAACATCTCGATGGCCTTGCCGCCGAAACTGGTGGGCAAATCGTCGCCCGATACGCCGCCAATCAGGAACTCGGCGATCTTGCGCGGCTGCAGGCTGCGCAGCCACGAGGCGGTTTCGTTGATCAGGCCCAGGCCCACCGAGTTGGCGGTGACCTTGCGTTCCAGGATCCAGTCCAGGGCTTCGGGGATGGCGACGATGTCCGTCAGCAGGTTGTGCATTTCCAGCACATCGATGTTGCGTTCGCGCATCTTGGTGACGAAGTCGAAGTGGTCGCGCTTGGCCTGGGCCACCCACAGCACATCATCGAACAGCAGTTCGTCGCAGTTGTTCGGGGTCAGCCGCTGATGGGCCAGGCCTGGGGAGCAAACCATGACTTTGCGCAGTTTGCCGGCTTCGGAATGGACGCCGTACTTAACTTTTTCCGTGGTCATTACAGTGATCCTCCAGATGACAAAACAAGGGAGTTAAAGAGTCAGGAAACCGTCATAGAGACCGTAGGCCGCCACCACGGCGCCCACGACCACCGCAGCGAAAATCAGTTTCTCGACGTTGGTGAAAACCGCTTTGTCGATTTCCAGCTTGGCCTTGGCGAACAGGATCACGCCGGGGGCGTAGAGCAGGGCGGACAGCAGCAGGTACTTGATGCCGCCGGCGTACAGCAGCCAGATCGCGTAGATCAGGGCCACGGCGCCGATGATCAGATCCTTCTGCCGTTCGCCCGCCGCGCCTTCGTAGCTTTCGCCGCGCACCGCCAACAGCAACGCGTAGGCCGCCGACCACAGGTACGGCACCAGGATCATCGAGGTGGCGAGGTAGATCAGCGACAGGTAAGTGCTGGCCGAGAACAGCGTGATGATCAGGAAAACCTGGACCATGGCGTTGGTCAGCCACAGGGCGTTGACCGGTACATGGTTGGCGTTTTCCTTGCGCAAAAACGCCGGCATGGTGTGGTCCCTGGCGGCGGCGAACATGATCTCCGCGCACAGCAGCACCCACGACAGCAACGCCCCCAGCAACGAGATGATCAAACCGACGCTGATCAGCACCGCGCCCCAGTGACCGACCACGTGCTCCAGCACGGCGGCCATCGACGGGTTCTGCAGTTTGGCCAGCTCCGGCTGGGTCATGATCCCCAGCGACAGCACATTCACCAGCACTAAAAACAGCAGCACGGTGACAAAGCCGATCACGGTGGCCTTACCCACATCGCTGCGCTTTTCCGCCCGGGCCGAAAAGATGCTCGCGCCTTCGATGCCGATGAACACCCACACGGTGACCAGCATCATTTTGCGCACCTGGTCCATCACGCTGCCCAGGTCCGGGTTCTTCAGGCCCCAGATGTCGGCGGTGAAGATGTCCAGTTTGAAGGCGAACAACGCAATCAACATGAACAGCAGCAGCGGCACGATCTTGGCGACGGTGGTCACGAGGTTGATGAACGCTGCTTCCTTTATTCCTCGCAGTACGAGGAAATGTACGGCCCAGAGCAGTACCGAGGCGCCGATCACGGCAGCAGGGGTATTGCCCTCCCCAAATAGCGGAAAGAAGTAGCCGAGCGTGCTGAACAGCAAGACGAAGTAACCGACGTTGCCCAGCCAGGCACTGATCCAGTACCCCCAGGCGGACGAGAAGCCCATGTAGTCGCCGAAACCGGCCTTGGCGTAGGCGTAAACCCCGCCATCAAGATCGGGTTTGCGGTTGGCCAGGGTCTGGAACACGAACGCCAGGGTGAGCATGCCGACGGCGGTGATTGCCCAACCGATCAGAATGGCGCCGACATCGGCACTGGCGGCCATGTTTTGTGGCAAGGAAAAGATCCCGCCACCAATCATCGAACCCACGACTAACGCAACCAGCGCGCCGAGTTTCAGTTTTCCGGGAGCTTCAGACATTGCATGACTCCAATGCAGGAGAAGAGAGGCAACAGACTAATTCTGTTGGCTATCCAATCAGCTGACTTAGATCACTAAATGAAAGCGTTCCCGGGTTGTTGGCGGAGTGCCATCATTTACAAGGCGGCTGCCTGTAACGCCTGTCCTAGAGGCTTTTGCAGATTCTTTAAGAACTTTTTAGCATTTGTTTCGAATTATGACGCTAGTTGGTTTTTAAAAATCTGCAAATTTTATTCATGCATTTTTTGTACTGAATTGATGTATTAAAAAAACGTATAAAACAAATGATTATAACGGTGTAAAAAAGCCATTTTGTGCAAGTAAAAAAGAGGTTTGTTGGCGTTATCCAATAAACGTTATTACTCTTCATCAGTTTAGTTGACGCCCGTTATGTGACGACTTCGCGGCAGTTGCCGCCCCCCAAAAATGGAGATGCAGCGATGTCGCAATCACCGAACAAGCTTCGTCTGAGCGCATTGAGCGCATTGAGCGCATTGATCGCGTTGGTGGTGGGTCTGTGAAGCTGTTGCTGGCGTACCAGCCACCCTATGACTGGCCGGCGCTGCTTGGTTTTTTGTCGGCGCGGGCGATTGTCGGGTTGGAAACGGTGGTCGACGGTGTGTATTCGCGCAGCATCGGTTTGAACGGTGCTTGCGGTATGTTCTCGATCCAGCCTGGCACCTCGGATGCCCTTGAGTTGACCCTGGATTTTCCTGATCCGGGCGCCGTCCCTGCAATCGTCGCAAGCGTGCGGCGGATGTTTGATCTGGACGCCGACCTGTCCACGATTCACCGGCACCTGGCAGTTGATCCGCTGCTGGCGCGGCTGATTGCCGAGCACCCCGGGCTGCGTGTGCCGGGGGCGTGGGATGGCCTGGAGTTGGCAATCCGCGCGGTGCTGGGGCAGCAGATTACAGTGGCGGCGGCGATCAAACTTGCGGGCAAACTGGTAGCGCAGTACGGCACGCCATTGCATTCACGGTTGCCGGGGTTGACCCATGTGTTCCCTGAGGTCAGCGTTTTGGCTGGCGCAGATCTGGCTGCGTTGGGCATGCCGAAAAGCCGCGGCCGGACGCTGTCGGGGGTGGCCCAGGCATTACTCGATGATCCGCGGTTGTTCGAGCCCGGTCGGGAGGGAGGCGTAGCGCGGTTATTGGCCTTGCACGGGATTGGTGACTGGACGGCGCAATACATTGCGTTGCGACAGTTGCGGGAGATGGATGGATTTCCCAATGGCGACGTGGGGTTGATCAATGCATTGGCGGCGCTGGAGGGTGGGCCGGTGACGGCGCGGCAGCTGTTGGCACGAGCCGAAAGCTGGCGGCCTTATCGAGGGTATGCGGCGCAGGTGCTGTGGACTTCGTTGAGTCGGGCGGATTGAGCTTGATCCGAATTCTGTGCTGAATGGTCTGGCGCCTTCGCTGGCAAGCCAGCTCCTACAGTGGATCGTATTCGTCCACGCACCGCGTATACCTGTAGGAGCTGCGTTGCGGCGATCCGACTTGCCAGCGAAGGCTATCTCACCGTCACCACCACTGCGCGGGATGGGAACCCAATTCAGTCGCGGGCAAGGCCCATTGCAAAGGCGTTCCCGTAATCTTCAGCGGAGCGTGTAACCGATGCGCCGGCCCCCAGGGCGTTTGCTCAACCTGTATCCCCTGATCGTGTTGGTCTTCGGCGCGCAACGGCTCATCCGGGCCGGTTCCTTGCTCGAACAACAACTTCGCCGTACGCGCCAACGACAACCGGGCCGATCCCCCCATCCCGCTGCTCAAATGTCCTGCCAACAACCTGATCGCACTGGCCGCCATCAAATACCCGGTGGCGTGATCGAGGGCCTGCACCGGCAACGGCGTCGGCTTGTCCGCCTGTTTCCAGCGCATGCCCGCTTCGGCAATGCCACTGCTCATCTGCACCAGGCTGTCGAAGCCCCGCCGGTTCTGCCAAGGGCCGCTCCAGCCATAGGCGTTGAGGCAAACATCGATCAGGCCTGGGTTCAGTTGCCGGCGCTCATTCATGCCCAGGCCAAGTCGCTCCAGCGCATCGGCACGATAGCCGTGGAGCAGAATGTCGGCATCCTTGAGCAGGCATTCGAATACGCAGCGGTCGGAGCTGTGGTTCAGATCAAGACGCGCACAGCGTTTTCCCAACGTGACTTCCGGCACCACCCCCGGCTCGTTCCAGGTCGGCGGATCGATGCGCAAGACATCGGCGCCAAGGCCGGCCAGAAAGCGGCTGGCAATAGGGCCGGCGAGCACCCGGGTCAAATCCAGCACCTTGATGCCGGCCAGTGGTCGAGCCACTGAGCCTGTCCACGGTTTGCTGCCCTGGCCGGGGTGGTTGGTGAGTTGGATCAAGGGTTCGGCATTTACCGCCTGGCCTTGAGGATGGGTCTGCCATTGTTCCCAGGTACGCATTTCGGCGGCACAACCACCGGCATCGACCACCGCCTGCTCCAGCTCGCTTTTCGCCCATTGCGCCACTTGGCAAGCCATCGCTGCGCGGTCGGCACAGGCACCGAGCACGCTTTCGGCGGCGGCGCGGTGGTGGGGCGCGTTGGTGTGCAGGCGAATCCAGCCATCGCGGGTGGCGTAGTCACCGGCCACCGCATCCCACAGTGGCGGAACGCTCCAGCCGATCGGGCGAATCGAGGTCGCGAACCAGAAGGATGCCAAGCGTCGGTCAACTTCAAGATCGGGTAGGCGTCCGGTTTGTTGGTGCAGCAGTTCGCTGACGGCCTGGCCGGCGGCGGCCATGCTGGCGCAGGCCAGATCAGTGACGGCGAACGTTGAGGGCAGGGCGCCGCTGGACGTGAATGGAATCGGGGTGTGAGGCAAACCGAGTGCGGCTTGAATGGACGTGAGCAGATCAGTCATCGAAGGGCCCTCCGGAGTGAGAGCCCGATCATAGTTCAAAAAAATCCAGGTCAGATGAAATCCCCTTGTAGGAGCGAGCCTGCTCGCGATGGTCGTTAACGATAACGCGTATTTACTGGCTAAACGCGGCGCTCTTGGGTCCATCGCGAGCAGGCTCGCTCCTACAAGGTTTTTCTGCCTTGTTTAAACGCGGAACTGATCCATCAACTTCATCTGCTGGGTGCTCAGGGCGTTGAGCTGGCTGCTGATCTGCGCCGATTCGGTGGCCTGGCCGGTCAGGGTTTCGGTGACGGTGCGGATCGCCGAGACGTTGCGGTTGACCTCTTCGGCCACGGCGCTTTGCTGCTCGGCGGCGCTGGCGATTTGCAGGTTCATGTCGCTGATCACGGTGACCGCGTCACTGATCTTGCTCAAGGCCTGGACCGCCTGCTGAATCTGCCCGGCATTGCTGTGGGCCTGGGTCTGGCTTGAATGCATGGTAGCAACCACGCCACGGGTGCCGGACTGGATGCGATCGATCACCAGGCGAATTTCTTCCACCGAATCCTGGGTACGCTTGGCCAGGTTGCGCACTTCATCGGCCACCACCGCAAAGCCGCGACCGCTTTCGCCAGCACGGGCGGCTTCAATCGCCGCGTTGAGCGCCAGCAGGTTGGTTTGTTCGGCGATGCTGCGAATCACCTCCAGCACCGAACCGATCTGCTCGCTGTTGACCGCGAGGGCTTCGACTTCGGTCACGGCCTTGCTGACCTCGTTGGCCAGTTGATTGATATCGCGGGTGCTGCGCTCGATGATCGACAGGCCGTCGCGAGCCGATTGGTCGGCACCCTTGGCGGCGTTGGCGGCGTTCGAGGCGCTGTTGGCGACGTCGTGGGCGGTGGCGCTCATCTCGTTGGACGCGGTGGCGACCTGGTCGATTTCGCGGAACTGCACCTGCATGCCTTCGCTGGTCTGGCGGGCGATTTCTGAAGACTGGTCGGCGGTGCCGCGGGCGTCGGTGATGCTTTGCTTGATCTGCGCGATGGTCGGTTGCAGCTTGTCGAGGAAGCGGTTGAACCAGCTCACCAGTTCGCCCAGTTCGTCCTGCTTGCTGTAGCGCAGGCGCTGGGTCAGGTCGCCATCGCCACTGGCAATCGCCTTGAGCATATCGGCCACGCTGTTGATCGGGCGGGTCACGCCGGACGCGGTAAGCCACATCAGCAACAGCCCGAGCAGGCCGGCAATCACCGCCACCGAGAGCGCCTTGAGCGTGCCGCTTTGCTGGGCATCGTCGAGCACCGCTTGCAACTTCACCGAATCGGCCAGCAGCACTTGTCTGGGCAGGTCGATCACCACGGCCCAGGCCTTGGCATCGGCAATCGGGCTGACCGGGTACACCGCACGGATCAGCTCGCCTTGCTGGAGAATCTTCGGTGCACCGTTACCGAGCAATTGCAGGATGTCCTTGCCATCGGCGCCCAGGGTGTCGCCGATGTTCTTGCCGACTTTACCGGCATCGACACTGTAGGCGGCCAGCACGCCAGTGCCGGAAACGATCAGCATGTGCCCGGCGCTGTTGAACAGGTCGCGCTGGGAGTTGACTGCCGCCGCTTGCAGGGCGTCGAGGGCAATGTCGATACCGACCACACCGATGGACTTGCCATCCACCAGCAGCGGTACGGAAATGGTGGTCATCAACACTTCCTTGCCGCCGACCGTATCGGCGTAGGGGTCGAGCAGGCAGGTGCGCTTGCTGTCCCGCGGGCAGGTGTACCAGACGTTGTACGGCGTGCCGCTGAGGTTCAGGGTGGTTTTGGTCATGTCCTCTTCGACCATGATCGTGTTCAGCGACTCACCCCCGGCGCGGCTCCAGTACGCGGCAAAACGACCGATCTCGTTGGATTGACGGGAGGCGTCATTGACGAACTCGCTGTCCTTGCCATCCAGGCCGTTGGGTTCGAACGCCAGCCAGATACCCAGTACCTTGCCGTTGCGCTCGAAGGCGGTTTTCAGGCTCTGGTTCAATTCCTCACGCAAAGCGCCGGGCTCAAGCGAGCGTTTGGCGGCCAGGGTGCGCATGTCCTTGATCTGGTCGGCCAGGGCGGTCACCACCGTCAGGGTTTCACCGAATGTCTTCTGCACCCGAACCGCTTGCTCGGCGGCCTTGGCCTGAAGCAGGTCCTGCACACTGGCGGTGAGCATTGAGCTGCTGGAATCATTGACCAGGTCATCGTTCTGATTGGTCTGGTAAATGTTCATGCCCACTATCAAGGCGACTACACCCAGCAGGCACAGACCGGACAGCAGGACGATTTTCAGGCGGATGGACAGTGAGTCGAACATAGGGCGAACTCGCGAATGGATGAAGTGTTGGCTGTGGGCCGTGACGGCTCACTCGCTAAGTCCGTTTAGCGCCGATCAATGCACATCGGCGTGGCGCTGAGGTTACATGAGGGGTAACTCGACGAACGGTAGTAGTTGAACGTTTGCGCAGGAAAATGTGCCGAAAGGATGGTTAAAACGAGGAAAAATCGCGGTTGGGCGATGATCAATTTTGCATCGACGTCCAGGGGACTTTTTGCGCATTAGATGAAATTCACGAAATACATATGTACCGCTTCTCATTAAGGGCTGGCCGCTTAAATGCAGATGCCACCTCGGTGGAACGCTTGCGGAAGTTTTGGCTTCTGGCAACTGACAATAAATAATGAGAAAACCATCATGTGTATTACTTACATTAAAAGGGCCGGGTTGCGCTCGGTGTTGTTGTTTTGGGGAATGTTATTGGCGGCAGGTGCGGCTCCTGCCATGTCTTTTCTGAACTCGGCAGCTATTTCGGGTATCGCCTCTCAAATACCCTTGGCGGCCACGGTACTGCCGGACAAGCTGAACACCCTTAAGGAAAGTCTGGCTGACGAAACGGATGTGAAGCAATACAGCTTCATGGCGGTACGGGGCCAGGATGTGTGGATCCGTGCGGGTGAGACGGAAGGCGGGCCATTGACACTGGAATACAATCGGAATGGCACATGGGCCGTAATCCCTTGGGACGTACCCTTTACGGTGTCTGGCTTACAGCCGAATGAGGAAGTTCAGGTTCGCATCTCGAAGAAGCCGTCTGCCCCGTTCGTAGCAGGTGATATCTACAAGCTCGAGTTTGGCTCAGCACCTTACTACGCCGACAGTCGCGTCCAGGGCGATACCGGTGATCTGCGGCACTACTGGGCGACTACGCAGGCCTACAGAGTCTTGAATTGGTCGGTGCGGTTGAGGGATTCGACAGGGCAGCCGCTCGAAGGCGCTACAGCTACTTTGATATTGGACAAGGGGGCGGATGAAAAAAGGTACGACCTTATAACGGACAGCACTGGTAACGCCGCGCAAGCCCTCGAGTTGGGCAGGTGTTATGGCCAGTTGAAGTCTGATCCTTTCTGGACCAGCAGTGGCAAGTATCGCTATCAGTGGGAAGTTGAATACAATCTGGGGCATTGGTCGATTCAGGTTCAAGACAAAGAGGATTCGGGGGTGGGAGGTTACAACGTGCCGAATGTTTCATTTGCTCAGATCTGCTATCAACAGATGTTGCATAACTAGGTCTGCCACACACCCGGCAAAGCAGTTACGCACGCTCGCTTTGCCGGGCTTTTTCAATCGATCAGACCTCGATGTGCAGCCCCGGCTTTTTCTCGATCGGATTCTTTTCGGCCTTTTTATGCAATTGATCCAGCCAGGAGTCTGAGCTCCTCAGATCCAGCGCACCTTTGTTCAGCAATAATCCATAGTCAATCATCTTGTGGAAGTTGCTCAGGTCCAGTTTCACCTTGCCCTCAAACTGTGGCTTATCCAGCCGAATCAACTCGATTACGGTCTTGGCGTGCTTGAGGGTCAGGGGTTGCAAGCCTTTGGCCTCGTTCAACAGGGTATTCAATATTTCCTCATCCCTGGCAGTCAGGGTGTCGGGGGGCGAAGTGACTTTCAACTGCCCGTCTTCGGCCACGGTGAAACCCATTACGTCATGGGCCAGACCAGACCATTTGCTTTGCAGGTCTTTTTTGAAGTCGGAGTAAACCCCTTCCATTCTTTTGAGCACCAAATTTGCCTGGAATTCATGATGCCTAATCATTGAATGTCTAAAGCTTTTTATCAGTGGGGGTAGGTCATAGAACCCGCTAATTGATTCGAGCGCATTCAAAAACTCCTCCACCTCATTCAGTTTTTCGCTGCTGAGATTTCTAGCTTCACTTCGAGGCGCTCGGAGTTTCTCGATGGTCAACCTTAACCTGTCATCCATTACCGGAATGTCGTCTTTCTCAGGTTGGGCTTTTTCCGTGTTCGCTTTCAATGTTTGCGGATACGGAACTTGAAAAGATGCAGCGGCACTTACATTCATGTCAGCTTCTCGTTGTGGGGGTTCATGGTGCTTAACGGCCAAACCCGGTCATGGGTGACCTGATAAACACGTAGGAGAAATCCGAACAGGAAGCAGGTAATTTCAAGTGTGCCGTTGTCGGCTGTTACAGGGCGGCTTGAAAATACTTCAGGTGACTTGCGGCAGTGGTTCCGGCCGCGACCAGATCCACAGATTGCCCAAGCCCATCCCGGTAATCGCCAGGTAGATCGGCCAACCGTGATCGAGCATCACCAGCATCAGACCGGCACACAACAACATGCTGACCGTGGCGCTGATTTTTGCCCGGCGCGCGATGATCTTGCCGTTGCGCCAGTTATGGAGGATGGGGCCGAACAGCCGGTGGTTTTCCAGCCAGGCACTCAGGCGCGGCGAACTGCGGGTCGCGGCCCAGGCGGCCAGCAGGATGAACTCGGTAGTTGGCAGGCCGGGTATGACGATGGCGATCAGGCCGATGCCCAGGCTGACATAGGCCAGCAGGTCGAAGAGGAGGCGGGAGAGTTTTGAAGAGGCAGGCATTGGGTTCAAGGGATTTGGTCGGATCTCGCAGACTTGCTCGGGCCTCTGTGGGAGCGAGCTTGCTCGCGATGGCGGAGTGTCAGTCGACATGTTTTTAATGTCAGACCGCAATCGCGAGCTCGCTCCAACAGGGCGGTGGTGTGTCAGGCGATTTCTGGCGCGGTAGCGTAAGCCTGCTCCAGCAACACGGTAAACCGGTTGAACGCGTCGATGGCGCCTTTTTCAACTTCGGCTTCTTCCTGGGTGCTGAACGCCAGGCCGTCCAGGGTCTGGACGAAGCGCTTCCAGCCTTCAGCGCGGCCACCGGCCGGTTCGCCGAGGTGGCGGGCACCGAAGGTTTCGCTCAGGCCAAGGCCCACGGCACGCTTGATCAGGAACGCTGCGCCGAGCTTCGAGCCTTCCGAAACAAAGATCCAGCCCAGGGCTTCAGCCTTGGTCGGGTTCTTCAGTGCACCGGCCACGGGTGCTGGCACCTCGGTGCCCAGGTCCTCCAAGTCGGCCCTGGCTGCATCGGCACGGCAGCGGGCCGGCAGGTCCGGGACTATGGCGGTCAGTTCGGCATCGTTGTACAGCGACACCAGTTCCGACTGAAACAGGTACTGCGCCACCACGAAGCGGGCGAAATTGGCCGGGGTTTCAAACGGAGCATGGGCCTTGACCAGGGCATCGAGCTTGCTGTGCGGCTCGTGGGTGATCTGGTTCAAACGTTGCGAACGCAGGTTGGGGCGTTGTTCGATGGCCTGGGTAGTCATGGAAATTCCTTGGAGAGTTCAGAGGCGCTTGGTAACGAGACGAACAGGAAGGCGCCTGACAGTAAAAAATCCTCACCAGGCGGCTTGATGTGACCGCCCGGCGGGATGACCGGATCAGATATCCCAGATCAGGTTGACCGCAAAATTGCGACCCGGCTGGGTCAGGCGGTCGAGGTTGGCCGGCTGGGTCACCGACGCTTCGCCGACGCTGTCGTAGCCGCGCACGTCATCCCACAGCCAGTATTTCTTGTCGGTGAGGTTGTAGACGCCGCCGCTGACTGTCACGTCGTCGGTCACCTTGTAGAACGCGCTCAGGTCCAGAATGCCGAAACCGGGCGTCTTGAACTGGGTGCTGGTGCCGTCCGGGGTTTTGAAACTGGTGCTGTCGACGCGGTCCTTTTTCTTCGCCAACGTCCAGTTGAGCACACCGCCGTAGGTGTCCTGGTCGTAGCCGAGGCCGAATACGCCGGTCAGCGGGTTGACGCTGTTGAGCGGCTCGCCGTTGTCGTCGTTGCGCCCGTAGGCATAGGCCACCGAGCCCTGGGTGTAGAGGCCTTGCGGCGCGCCGAAGGCGTCGAGGTTCAGGCGGCCCTTGACCTCGGCACCCTTGATGGTGGCGTGCTTGATGTTGTTGCTCTGGAACGTGATCTCGGTGTAGCCCGGCGTGATGGCGTTCTCGTTGATGAAGTCGCGGTATTTGTTGTAGAACACGGCTAAGTCAAACGAGCCCTGCTCGAAGTTGCCGCGCAAACCGGTTTCGTAGCTTTTGCTCTTTTCCGGTTCGAGGTCCGGATTAGGCGCGACTTTATAGCCGCCAGCGATGTTTTCGAAACGGCCATACAATGCCTTGGCGGTCGGGGTGCGGAAGCCTTCGGCGTATTGGCCGAACCAGGTGTAGTGGTCGTTGAAGCGGTAGGTGGTGCCGAACTTCGGCGACAGGCGATGCCAGGTCTTGGTCTCGTCGCTCACCGTGCCGTTGCCACTCTGGTCGGCGGTGGCCAGGAACTCTTCGGTGATGTGCGGCTTGAGCTGGGTGTAGTCGTAGCGTGCACCGGGCAGGAATGTCCAGTTGCCCCAACTGATCTGATCCTGGGCGAACAGGGCGTAGCTGTTGATGGTCGGGTCCGGGAAGTCACTGGCGGGTTTGAGCGTGTCGGGGGCGCTCGGTGCGCCAATGACACGGCAGGCACCGGCCACGGACAGGCAGGTGCCGGCACCGGTACGCAGGCCGGTAACCTTGTCCTGCTTGAGGGTGGTGCCATAGGTGACGAAGTGATCGGTATCGGCGATGACAAACGACTTGTCAGCCTGGGCGTCGAACACCCATTGGCGATCCTTGAAGTTGGTATCGCGGTTACGCAACACGGTCCGCGACGGCGCGTAGATTTCCTCGGTGCGCTGGTCGGTCTTGGCGATCTGGTAGTTCAGCGTCCACTTGATGTTGTCAGCCAGTGCGCTGTCCAGACCGAAGCTGTGTTCCAGGCCAAAGCGTTCGCGGGTGATCGTGTCGTTACCGGTACGGGACTTATAGAAGCCGAAACCGCGTCCGGCATTGAACGGGCCGCCCACCGCGCTCAATTGATTGGTGTCGCGGTCGTCCTTGTAATGCTCGTAGGTCAGGCCAAAACGCGCGTCGTCGGCGTAATTCCAGCCCAGTTTGGCCAACACGCTGGTGGTGAGCACGTCCTGGGGGTTGGCTTCAGTGCGGTTCAGGCCAGTGCCGCCGGTTTCGCCAAAGGACTCTGTTTCATGACCGTTGCGTTGACTGAGGTGCAACAGGCCATCGAACTCGCCGGTGCGGCCGGCGACCGTGCCGGAAGTCAGCCAGCTGTCGTC
Source organism: Pseudomonas sp. GL-R-19 (assembly GCF_019956375.1). Lineage (NCBI taxonomy): Bacteria > Pseudomonadati > Pseudomonadota > Gammaproteobacteria > Pseudomonadales > Pseudomonadaceae > Pseudomonas > Pseudomonas sp. GL-R-19. Next base: position 21,122 of record NZ_JAHBDJ010000051.1, read on the forward strand.
GGCAGAGCTGTAGCCGGTTTTCAGACGTGCGCCGACATCCTTGCCCGGTTTGATGATGTCGTCCGCGTCCAGCGTGTAGTAGCTGACCGCACCACCAATGGCGCTGCTGCCATACAGCACCGACGCCGGGCCCCGGAGGATTTCCACACGCTTGACGATTTCCGGGTCGACATAGTTGCGGTTGGTCTGGGCATAGGGGCCGTTGAAGAAACCGTCGGGTACCTGCACGCCATCGACCTGGGTCAGTACGCGGTCGCCATCGATGCCGCGAATGTTGTAGCCCGTGATGCCGGCGCGTTGGCCCGAACCGCCCACCGAAACACCGGGTTCGTAGCGCACCAGTTCCTTGATGGTATTGACGTTGTTGCGGTCCAGATCTTCGCGCGTATAGACAGAGACCGTGCTCGGCACGTTGTTCACATCCTGCTCGTTACGGGTGGCGCTGATGGTGACCTGATCCAGACTGAGGGCACTGCTACCACTGCGCTTCTCCAGAACGATGCTGTTGTGCCCCAGTTTGCGATAGTCCAGGTTGGTCCCCACCAACAGACGATCCAGTGCTTTCTCCGGTGACAGCGAGCCGCGTACTCCCGGCGAAACCACACCTTGCGCCAGCTCCGACGACACGCCGACCTGCCAGCCTGTCACGGCGGTAAAGGCATTGAGTGCCGACACCAGTGATTGCTGGGGAATGGCGAACGAGTAGTCGCCTGTTTTGCGGGTCGACTGCTCGGTGGCGGTGGCGGCCATGAGCGGTGCGGTACCGGCCATCAGGATGGCGGCGGTCAGCAGCGACAGCACGCGGGAAGGTGTAGGGGCTTGGCGGGTAAGGCGAGGGGACATCGATAACGCTCCGTGTCGCACGAATCTTTATAGGTGCTGATTGGCAGGGTGAGATGCGAATCAATTGCATTGGCTATAACGAGACGTACGGGGTTTGGCTATCGAGTAAAAATAATTCTCATTCAGTTCAGGATGACCAGCGCCGGGAACTCCTGAAGCCGGGCCGAGGTGATCTGGGCCAGGGAGCGAACCACGTCCAGCGGCTGATCGAGGCGGTAGTTGCCTGTTACGGTGACATCGGCCAGTTGTTCGTTGTTGTTGATGATCCAGCCCGGGTAGTAGCGGCGAAGTTCTGCCAGCACCTGGTTCAATGGGCAGTTTTCAAACACAAGCCGCCCCTGGACCCACGCCAGGTCAGTGGCGGCGTCGAGTTTGGCCGGCTTGTCGAAGCCGTTGGGGCCGATGCGAATGCTTTCCCCTGCGGACAAGCGCACCCGCGCGTCATCCCGGGTGGCGCGCAAATCGACATCCCCGCGCTGTACCCGCACCTGCGCCACGCCGTCGAGGTAGCGTACGGCAAATGCGGTATCGTGAACGCTGGCCGTGACCGGGCCGGCGTCGATTTCCAGTGGCTGGCCGCGATTGGCCTGGACTTCGAAAAACGCCTCGCCCCGATACAGGCGGGCAACACGTTGCCGGTTGTTGATGGTGCTTGAGAACGCCGAGTTGGTATTGAGCAGGACCCTGGAGCCATCCTCCAATTGCAGGCGCTGGCGCTCGCCGACCACGGTCAGGTGATCGGCCTGCAGGCGCATCGGCAAATTGCTGAAATTGAACAGGCCGAGCAGTAGCACGGCGGCGGTGGCCAGGGGTTTCCAGTGCGGACGCAGACGGGTGAGGACAGTGACTTTCGCCGGACGGGCGGCCAGGTTTTGCGCGCACTGCGCCACTTGCGGGCCGTCCCAGATCGCCTGGGCCTTGGCGAACGCCTGGGCATTCAACGGATCGGCGTCGAGCCATACGTGGAACTGGCGGCTCTGCTCCTCGTCGGGACTGCCGAGCACGATCAGCCAGTCCAGGGCCTGGTCCATCGCGCTTGCGGGGTCCTGCGCCGATGAAGGCTCGGGGGAGCGGTGGTTGTCCGTCACGGTGTTTCCTCGGCAGTGTCTGTGCACAGCTGTTTTTTAGTGAAGCGGTACGTAAAAAGTGGGCCAAGGTTAGCAAAGCCCGAGGATCAGCGCAGTCAGTCCAGGCAAGCGCAGGGTCCTGGCGTTCAGTTGGCGTTCAAGCGATCGGCAACCCCGATGCAGATCGACATGATCAGCTTGAGTTCTTTCTGCACGGTACTGAGGGACACGTTCAGCTCCTCGGCGATTTCCTGGTAGCTGTGCCCGTGCAGGCGGCTGAGGATGAAAATCCGCTGTTGGCGGGCGCTGAGTTCACTGAGGCTCACGTTCAGGCGCTCCAGCAATTGTTCGGCGTGGGCGGCGTCTTCGGCGCTGCTGGTGGCGGCGGCGATGCTGTGCACCACCTCCTGCGGCACGTCGTCGACCATGGTGCGCGACTGGATACGCCGCGCACGCAAATGGTCCAGCGCCAGGTTGCGCGCCGTCTGGAAAACAAAGGGCTCAAGATGAGCGATGGCCCGTTCGTTCAACGCACGGGTCACCCGCAGATAGGTTTCCTGCAAGAGGTCTTCAGCGGTGCTGTGATTATTGACCATCCGTTCCAGCGTGCGCAGCAGGGAGGTGCGCTGGGTGAGGAAAACGTGGTTGAAGCGTGACTGACTCACGGGAGAACCTGATCCATTTCGAGTAGATGATAATGCTTATCATCTACTCGGGTGGTCAAGCACTGATTTGTGAAGTTTTACGCGCGCCCCTGCAAATAGGTGGCGTAATCGGGAATCCGATGGAGGTGCGCCTGATCCATCAACGGGCTGCTGATCAGGTAGTCGGCGCTGCATTCGTTGCACGCCACCGGGATGTTCCACACCGCCGCGACCCGCAGCAATGCCTTGATATCCGGGTCGTGGGGTTGGGGTTCGAACGGGTCCCAGAAAAACACCAGCATGTCGACCCGCTGCTCAGCGATTTGCGCGCCGAGCTGCTGGTCGCCACCCAGTGGCCCGCTGATCATGCTTTGCACCGGCAGATCGAGGCGTTGTTGCAACAACAAACCCGTGGTGCCGGTGGCGACCAGATCATGTAGGGCCAGTCTGTCTTTTTGCCGTTCGGCCCAGTCCAGCAAGAACACCTTGCAGTGGTCATGGGCAACCAGGGCGATACGCTTGCGCGCCGCCAGGGTCTTTTGCGTAAAGCTGATGCCGATCATCGATGCTGGCTCCAGAAATGACACGCACCTTGTAGGAGCGAGCTTGCTCGCGATGGTCGTTAACGATGACAAGGGTCGCCTGAATGAGCGCGGGGCCCTTACATCCATCGCGAGCAATCGAGCGTCGACCGGCTGCTCCTACAAGACCGGGGGGCGTGCTGCTTATTCAGCGTTGCACAGCGCCAGGCAGTTATCGAGCATGCGGTTGGAGAAGCCCCACTCGTTGTCGTACCACGCCAGTACCTTGAGCAGCTTGCCGCTGGCCTTGGTGTGGTTGGCGTCGAAGATCGACGACAGCGGGTTGTGGTTGAAGTCGCTGGAGACCAGCGGCAGGGTGTTGTAGCCAAGGATCTTCGAGTGCTGGCTGGCTTCTTTGAGCAGCGCATTGACCTCATCGGCCGACGCTTCGCGCTTGAGCTGCACGGTCAGGTCCACCAGCGACACATTGATCACCGGTACGCGCACCGACATGCCGGTCAATTTGCCCGCCAGCTCCGGCAGCACCAGGCCCACCGCTTCGGCAGCACCGGTCTTGCTCGGGATCATGTTCTGGGTGGCCGAACGGGCGCGGTACGGGTCGACGTGATAGACGTCGGTCAGGTGCTGATCGTTGGTGTAGGCGTGGATAGTGGTCATCAGGCCGCTTTCGATGCCCAGTTCGCGGTGCAGCACCTGGGCCACCGGGGCCAGGCAGTTGGTGGTGCACGACGCGTTGGAAATGATCTGGTGCGATTGGCGCAGAATGTCGTGGTTCACCCCGTAGACCACGGTAGCGTCGGCGCCTTTGGCCGGGGCCGAAATGATCACTTTGCGGGCGCCGGCCGTAATATGCGCGGCGGCTTTGGCCCGGTCGGTGAACAGACCGGTGCATTCGAACACGACATCAATTTTTTCCGCGGCCCAAGGCAGCTCGGCCGGGTTGCGGATGGCGCTGACCGAAATGCGGTCGCCGTTGACCGTCAGGCTCTCCTGATCGTGCTGGACATCGGCATCGAACGTGCCGTGAACGGTGTCGTACTTGAGTAGATGAGCATTGATCGCGCTGTCACCCAGGTCGTTGATGGCGACGATCTGCAGATCCTGACGGTAGCCTTGGGTATAGAGTGCGCGAAGGACATTGCGGCCGATGCGGCCAAAACCATTGATTGCGATTCGAAGAGTCATATTGCGGCGCTACCGTCGTTTTGTTGTTGGAATTACAAGATTATTCGTAAAAAAATAGAAAACAAGCCTTTTTGATGGCAATATTTTGTTCGATCTACAACGAGTGACCTGAATCAACTGGTCCGAATGGTCAAACAAACCGTTTGTCATCCCATCGACACCGGCCTTTGATCAGCATAGACAATCAGGTCGCCACATCCGTTAGCCTGGAGTTCTACACATGCATCCCCGCGTCCTTGAGGTCACTGAACGGCTTATCGCCCGCAGCCGCGCCACGCGTGAGGCCTACCTTGCATTGATCCGCGGTGCGGCCAGCGACGGTCCGATGCGCGGCAAGCTGCAATGCGCCAACTTCGCCCACGGCGTGGCCGGTTGCGGCAGCGACGACAAGCACAGCCTGCGGATGATGAACTCCGCCAACATCGCGATAGTTTCGTCATATAACGACATGCTCTCGGCGCACCAGCCGTACGAAGTCTTTCCCGAGTTGATCAAAAAGGCCCTGCGCGAGATCGGCTCCGTCGGCCAGTTCGCCGGTGGCACCCCGGCCATGTGCGATGGCGTGACCCAGGGCGAGCCGGGCATGGAACTGAGCCTGCCGAGCCGCGAAGTGATCGCGTTGTCCACGGCCGTGGCGCTGTCCCACAACATGTTCGACGGCGCACTGCTGCTCGGCATCTGCGACAAGATCGTGCCGGGCCTGATGATGGGCGCGCTGCGCTTTGGCCATCTGCCGATGATTTTCGTGCCGGGTGGGCCGATGGTCTCGGGCATTTCCAACAAGCAGAAAGCCGACGTGCGCCAGAAGTACGCCGAAGGCAAGGCGACCCGCGAAGAGCTGCTGGAATCGGAAATGAAGTCCTACCACAGCCCTGGCACCTGCACTTTCTACGGCACCGCCAACACCAACCAGTTGCTGATGGAAGTCATGGGCCTGCACCTGCCGGGCGCGTCCTTCGTCAACCCGAACACGCCGTTGCGCGATGCCTTGACCCGCGAAGCGGCGCACCAGGTCACGCGTTTGACCAAGCAGAACGGTGACTACATCCCGATCGGCGAAATCGTCGATGAGCGTTCGCTGGTCAACTCGATTGTCGCGCTGCACGCCACCGGCGGTTCGACCAACCACACCCTGCACATGCCGGCCATTGCCATGGCAGCGGGCATTCAATTGACCTGGCAGGACATGGCCGACCTCTCCGAAGTCGTGCCGACCCTGAGCCACGTCTACCCGAACGGCAAAGCCGACATCAACCACTTCCAGGCCGCGGGCGGCATGTCGTTCCTGATCCGCGAACTGCTGGAAGCCGGGTTGCTCCACGAAAACGTCAACACCGTGATGGGCCATGGCCTGAGCCGCTACACCCAGGAACCGTTCCTCGACAATGGCCAGCTGGTCTGGCGCGAAGGCGTGACTGACAGCCTCGATGAAAGCATCCTGCGTCCGGTCGCCCGTGCGTTCTCGGCAGAGGGCGGCCTGCGGGTGATGGAAGGCAACCTCGGTCGCGGTGTGATGAAAGTCTCCGCCGTGGCCGTGGAAAACCAGATCGTCGAAGCGCCAGCCATGGTGTTCCAGGATCAGCAGGACCTGGCCGATGCCTTCAAGGCCGGTTTGCTGGAGAAGGATTTTGTCGCGGTGATGCGCTTCCAGGGCCCGCGCTCCAACGGCATGCCGGAACTGCACAAGATGACACCGTTCCTCGGCGTGTTGCAGGACCGTGGCTTCAAAGTCGCGCTGGTGACCGACGGGCGCATGTCTGGCGCGTCGGGGAAAATTCCGGCGGCCATTCATGTCAGCCCCGAGGCTTATGTCGGCGGCGCTTTGGCGCGGGTGCAAGAGGGCGATATCATCCGCGTCGATGGCGTCAAAGGCACCCTGGAGCTTAAGGTGGACGCCGAAGAATTTGCAGCGCGTACGCCGGCCAAGGGCCTGTTGGGCAACAACATCGGCACCGGTCGCGAGCTGTTTGGTTTCATGCGCATGGCCTTCAGCTCGGCGGAGCAGGGCGCCAGCGCCTTCACTTCTGCCCTGGAGACGCTTAATTGAAACTGGCTTTGGTCGGTGACATCGGTGGGACCAACGCACGTTTCGCGTTGTGGAAAAACCAGCAACTGGAATCGGTCCAGGTGCTGGCGACAGCAGATTTCCCCAGCCCCGAAGAGGCCATCAGCCTCTACCTGAGTGGCCTGGGGCTGGCGCCGGGGGCGATCGGTTCGGTGTGCCTGTCGGTGGCCGGTCCCGTCAGTGGCGATGAATTCAAGTTCACCAACAATCACTGGCGCCTGAGCCGCAAGGGTTTCTGCCAGACCTTGCAGGTGGATCAGCTGTTGCTGGTCAACGACTTCTCGGCCATGGCCCTGGGCATGACCCGTTTGCAGCCCGGCGAATTCCGCGTGGTCTGCGAAGGCACGCCGGAGGCGTTGCGTCCGGCGGTGGTGATTGGTCCGGGCACCGGCCTGGGTGTCGGCACCTTGCTCGATCTCGGCGAAGGGCGTTTTGCCGCGTTGCCCGGGGAGGGCGGTCACGTTGATTTACCGCTGAGCAGTCCACGGGAAACCCAACTCTGGCAGCACATCTTCAACGAAATCGGCCATGTCAGTGCCGAAACAGCCTTGAGTGGCGGTGGCTTGCCGCGTGTCTACCGGGCGATCTGCGCAGTGGACGGGCACACACCGGTGCTCGACACGCCGGAAGCCATTACCGCTGCCGGGCTGGCGGGCGACCCGATTGCCGTGGAAGTGCTCGAGCAGTTCTGCTGCTGGCTCGGGCGCGTGGCCGGCAACAACGTGCTGACCACCGGCGGGCGTGGTGGCGTGTACATCGTGGGTGGGGTGATTCCGCGGTTTGCCGACTTCTTCCTTGAAAGCGGCTTCGCCCGGTGCTTCGCCGACAAGGGTTGTATGAGCGATTACTTCAAGGGGATTCCGGTGTGGCTGGTGACGGCGCCGTATTCGGGGCTTGTTGGTGCCGGTGTAGCGCTCGAACAATCCACCCCGACTTGAAACCCGATCACCTGTAGGAGCGAGCCTGCTCGCGATGGACGTCAACGATAACGCGTGCTTTCTGAATGCACGCGGCGCCTTCACGTCCATCGCG